>JAGHCH010000114.1 GCA_021160575.1 Thermoproteota archaeon
GCAACGAAGAGTGCCAAACCCATAACCCCATACTTCTCAACATAGGGTGCAACTCTCCTCCTAACACTATCTAGATATCTCACGACGAGGAAATGCCTGAATCTGCGCTCAAAGGCCCTCAGCCCTAGAAAAAGTGGCAGTACTGGCATCAAGTTGCCTAGCAGCGATAAAACGTACACCTCTAGTGGTGAGAGCCCCGCGTAGAATCCATAGGGGATGGCGCCTCTGCACTCTAGTATTGGGGAGGCCGCTAGGAGAAACACCTTGATTGCAACTGGCAGATCCATTGCTGCTCCTCTCTGAAGATGCTTTGGTGAAGTCCGGAAAGGGTTTAGTTTAAATGCTATTGGCTGTTCCTATTATCAAAGCTTTGGCTGAGCAGAGAAGTAGCGGTCCTTAGCTGGGTGTGAAGAATCTTGAACCCTTTACTCGCACTATCCCCTGCAATCGCTTTTGTAGTAAGCCTCCTACTAACCTCTAGGTGGATCAAGGTAGCTCACGCCGCTGGAATAGTTGGAATCGACATGAATAAGCCGCATAAACCTAAAGTTGCGGAGATGGGGGGGATCGCCGTTGTTGCCGGATTCCTATCCGGAGTTTTATGGTACGTCGGGTTAAACACCTTCATCTTCGGCACTTCATCACGAAACCTCCCAATTTTTGCTGCTTTAACCACAGTTCTTATGGCTGCTCTCATAGGCTTAGTGGATGATACTCTTGGATGGAAAGCTGGCCTAAAGCAGTGGCAGAAACCTCTGCTAACGCTCCCCGCTGCCTTACCAATGATGGTTGTGAATGTAGGGGTTTCCACGATGGCACTTCCCTTAATAGGGCGACTGGATCTTGGAATTCTCTATCCCCTCTTGATAGTGCCCATCGGAATAGTCGGAGCCTCTAATGCCTTCAATATGATCGCTGGCTTCAATGGGCTTGAGGCTGGCATGGGGATAATAATTCTCTTCTCTATGGGCACTGCTGCATACCTCTTGGGGAAGCCTTGGGTGGGCGTCTTAGCACTCTTGATGACAGCTTCTCTCCTTGCATTCCTCATATACAACAAGTATCCCGCAAAGGTGTTTCCTGGAGACACCCTAACATACTCCGTGGGGGCGTTCATTGCATGCATAGCTATCCTTGGAAACATGGAGCGTCTTGCCGTACTGCTCTACACCCTATACTACCTTGATTTTGCACTATCTCTGCGAGGCAGGTTTAAGGTTGAAGCCTTTGGAGTACCTGACGAAAAAGGCTGCCTCAAAGAGCCGCGGCAAAAGCTCTACCACTTAACACACCTAGCAATACGCTTAATTCGCTTGATCAAGGGCTGTGCCCGCGAATATGAGGTCGTTGTGCTAATATGGGCCATGCAAGTCTTAATTTCGATTCTAGCGCTTCAACACTACCTTCTTTATTAGTTTAGGCTTTAGAGAAAAGGTTAATTTCCATGGTTCTTTAAGTTTGTGCTGAGTGTGAAGTGGTATGAAGCGGCGCCTGATGGATATTTTAGCATGCCCAATGTGCAAACATCATTCTCTCGAGCTTCACATCTTCAAAGAAGCCGAGGAAATTGAGGAAGGCGTCATAGTGTGCCCTAACTGCCTTCGATGGTACCCAATAATAGAGTCCATTCCACACATGCTTCCAGACCACCTAAGAAGCAAAGATGAGGATCTCAGCTTCATGGAGAACTGGAAGGACAGATTCCCTCAGGAGATTCTTGAGAAAGGAAAGCCTTTCAATCTTAGGGAGGGCTGAGGCTCCTCGCTCCTCTATTTCTCCTTGCGGTAGGGGCACTTCTGACACTGGGCTTCTCCAGCTGGGAGTAGGATGCCTTCCTCGGTGAACGGAGGTCTATGGCACATGTAATATGTGCTTCCTTGGGGGGTCTTTATTATCTCAAGGTATTTGCACTTACCCAACACCTATACCTCCATCGCTTCTCATGCTAGTTGCTTGGCAACAAAAAGCCACTAGAATTTAAACTTTCTGCTTGCTTCTCCTCATAGAAGGCTCTTCACAAAGAAAAAAGTGAGGAGGCTAGCAATCTACTTTACAGCGGCTCTGAAGAACGCGCCACAGTTGGGGCACTGGAAAAGTCCAATAGTAACAGCTTTCTTGCCCTTAGGAGCTAGCTGCCAAGTCTTTTTGGGCTTTGCAACTTCAGTTCCACACTTCGGACACTTGGGCATCTGAAGAAACCTCCATGCAATGTTGTTTTTACATTAATGATTAATGCCTCCATGGAACTTAAAAACCTTGCGGCATGGAGCCTCCTCTTCATGCTGATGTTTATTAGCTAGGTTTTCAACCTTATACTACGCCTATGTCCGCCAAACACTCACCCTTAGAGAGAAGGCTCCTCCATTCCCTAGAGGAGGCACGGTGCTTTAACCAGCGTAGAGTGGTTATTCTCTCACGCGAGGATCCTTGGACTCTCTTGCCCATCGTAGTCAATGTCTTTGCCAAGTTTAAGGAAGACCCCTCTATTCTCATGGTTATCGACTCTTCAGAGACCAGTTCGTCTGGTGCCCATCTCCTAAAGGCATTCCAAGAAGAATGCTTGAAGAAGTTTAAAGGGCCAGTAAAGTTTCATCAGATTACCTTTCATGAAACTGAATCCGTGCTTGGAACAACGTGGGATCTCCTCATTCTAGATCTTATGGAGCAGCTCCGCCCAAATGATCTTGGTAGACTTATTGAATTAGTGAGGGGAGGAGGGCTAATAGCGGTAGCCGCTCCGCCACTCGATCAATGGCCAAACATCACTACCCGCTTTCAGAAAAGACTGCTAGTACCCCCCTACACTGAGAAAGATTTACGCCGACTCTTCATAAGAAGGCTCATCAGAAAACTTAGAGAGCATCCTGGAATAATAATTGCCTTTTCTAACAGCGAGGTTTGGGGGCCTCTTTCTGCACAACGCCCTCCTCTGCATCCTCCTCCAACTATTCCCTCCTCCTCGATATTTCCAAAAGAACTTTACGCGATGGCACTTACTCATGATCAAGTTCGTGCACTTCAAGCCCTCGAGGAACTCCTCCTCCCCAGTGGCACACAGAAGAAGCAGATCCTTCTAATAACGGCTAATAGAGGTCGAGGGAAATCCGCCGCCTTGGGCCTAGCCTTGGCCGGGCTTCTTCAAGAAATGGAGAGCCGAAAGAAGGAGGTCTCTATCCTTCTAACTGCTCCCTCCCCCGAAAATGTACAGACGGTCTTCGAGTTTGCCGCGCTAGCCTTAAAGAAGTTAGGCGTGAGGCATGAAGTTACTAAATCCGATGCAGGCGCTATCGTAGGTATGCGTGCACGTAAGGGTGCTATCAAGTACTTAAACCCCTATTTGGCCTCTAGAGCTCATGCCAGCATCGCAATAGTGGACGAGGCTGCCGGGATTCCCGTTCCACTGCTCTTCAAAATCGCCAAGAACTTCAAGCGCGCTGTTTTCTCCTCTACAATACACGGCTATGAAGGAGCTGGAAGAGGCTTCGGTCTACGCTTCATAAAATCTCTTAAGGAGTCCCCAGATGTGCGCGTAATCCACGTAGAGATGAAGGAGCCCATCCGCTACTCCGAGAACGACCCCATCGAGCAGTGGCTATATGACACCCTCCTCCTTGATGCGGAGCCTTCACCCATCACGGAAGAGGAAAAACAAAACCTAACTCCAGAGAACTGTGTTTTCAAGATCCCAGACATGGAGCAGTGGTTCTTAGAACAAGACAATATGCTCAGGCAGTTCATCGGAATCTATGTGCTAGCCCATTACCGCAATAGGCCGGATGACCTCGCCATCCTCGGCGATGCTCCCCACCACAAAGCAAGATACCTCGAATCTCCCACAGGGAAAGTCGTTGTAGCTCTCCACATAGCTGAAGAAGGCAGGATTCCCGAGGAGGAACTCAAGGAAATCTTGCTAACTGGAGGGCCTCCTGGAAACGTTATTCCAAGCTGCGTGGTCAAGTACTTCCCCCTCTTTAAGCACTTCATAAAGCTTAGGGGATTCCGGGTCGTAAGAATAGCAACGCACCCTGAACTCATGGACAGAGGGCTAGGTTCTCAAGCGCTAGCTCTGCTTGTAGATGAAGCTGCTAAAAGCAAGCTAGACTGGGTGGGCGCTGGCTTCGGCGCCAGCGAACAGCTGCTCCGCTTCTGGATAAAGAATGGCTTCTACCCAATACACATCAGTCCCTCACGAAACCCTGTCTCCGGCGAGTTCACAGTCATCGTGGTTAAGCCGGTGTCGAGGAAGGCTAAGCAGCTGCTCTTCGCCGTTAACCGTGAATTTAAGCTCAAATTCCTCGACTCCCTCTACGACACATACTTCAGCCTAGAGCCAGAAATAGCCAGACTCCTCCTCTCGCATCTACCCGTCAATTATGCTCCTCCACACGGCATGACAAATTCGCAGTGGTCTAGACTTCTAGTCTACATAAATGGCGGGGTAACCTATGAGGGGGCATGCGACGCCGTCAGGGGGCTTCTAAAGCTTCACTTCCTCTCCTCCGGGAGAAAGCGGCTGGAGCTTCCACCAGAAGAAGAACGAGCATTGATAGCGAAGGCCCTCCAAGGCAAAACATGGAAATCCGCTGCGAACCTTTCCGGAATTTCCCCCGGAACCATAAAGTCAAGATTCAGAGAAATCATCCGGAGGATGGTGCTTTTCTATGCGCCAAAGAAAGTCTTTACGCTTCTCTAAGGAGTACGTGCAAGCAGTGCTCTCAGGAAGGAAGACCTCAACCATACGCGTGCACACTAAGCTAAAGAAAGGCGATGAAGTGGATATCACAGTCAACGGCAAGGTCATTGGGGCTGTGAAAATTCTCAATGTCGAGAAAAAGCCGTTAAAGGAGCTTACAGATGAGGATGCTCGAAAAGACGGTTTCAAGGATAAAGCTGCCCTACTCAAAGCCCTATACAAACACTATGGAAAGCTGCCAAGAAACCTGCCAGTCTACATCATAGACTTCAAACTCCTAAAGCTGAAGGCAGGAAAGCAGCGCTAAACCTCAAGTCCAAGGACATCCATTCACTGAGCATCTCACAGAGGGCTTTGAAACCGGTAATCCGAGTTCACCTTGCTCTGCGATTTAGCAGATAATCTTCCTAAGAAAGTAGCCATTAACCAACATGGCAATCTAAATCAGAAATTGTGGAAAATTTGGTAGCCGGGGGGAGATTCGAACTCCCGTCGGCGGGGCCAAAGCCCGCCATGCTTGACCGCTACACCACCCGGCTTCCTCACTAATCACTGTGAAAGGTAATCCTCTCTTAAAC
>JAGHCH010000031.1 GCA_021160575.1 Thermoproteota archaeon
CTGCTCCGCAATAGCCATAGGGCAAACCAGCTTAATCTCCCTAGCAGCTTCATTCACCCTTTCACTCGTGTTTCTAGCTTTAGGTGTAGGAGCTTGGCTTGCTCTACACTTCGTCTTCCAGCAGTTAGAGGCTTAAAGGCTCCACTCTCCCATTCGCATCCTCAAGATCTCCATGAACTTCGCTAAGGCGAAGATGTACTCCGCTGCCTTCAGCGGCCCATACATGATGAAGCTGGCTCCAGCAAGCTGCAAGATAGCTGTTAAAGCGGAGTTGAGGGCTCGGGCTTCTTCAAGCTCCAGCAGCCCTTTACCATACAGTTGATATGCTACATTAGCTGGAGAACACCCCACGGGAATGCCCCTTCTCTTCAAGACCTTAATAATCTTCACAGCCACTGGTATCGTGGAGAGATCTATAACTCCCACATCGGCTAGAAGCCCCCCGCTATAGCTCTGCGAGATCCTCTTCCTTGCCACATCAAACGAATGGAGTTTCTCCTCTACTTTGAAGGCTTCTCCATTAAGCTGCACCACTGCGGCAGCTATTCTGCAGTCTTGAAGCTCTTCCAGCTCTTTCTTTGAAGTTCTCCTTGAGAGGGAGTTTGCTATACACCTATTTTGAATTCCCAACTCAGCAGCCTTTCTATAGCCTGCTATCCTAGCATGCTCGGTGACCCCGCCTATTAACAGCGGCTCCTCTACGCGGTCAGCCATAAACTCCAAGTAGCTCTCTATAGCTTGAGGGGTCTCCGCTACAATCTCGACTGCGTGGCTAACGCCTGCTCTCTCCTTCAAATCCCTAACATTCTCGAGGAGTGCTTTCACCATTCCCTTATTGAAGATTCCCTTACCATGATTTACAACACAGCTATCCCCGCGGTAGAAGAGGCTTCCTATGAGAACTGGCTTAGCCCTTTCTGCGCTGGAGAAGACTGCTCCCGGGAGAACTACTTCCATGCCGCTTCCTCCCAACAAGCTCTCAAGCTCTTTAGGCATTTAAGTAGTGAGCTTTGCAGAAGTCTCACTGCTCTCTGTTGGCCCTCAACTCCTCCTAAACTGAGATTGTTTATCCGCGACTACAAGCTTTGTTTCCTAAGCAAGCTTTCCCTTTACAAGCTTCAAGCTAGCTCAAGTGCGGGCACATCTCCCAGTTGAAAAACTTTGTTTGCCCTCACGTGTTATCTCCTTAGGTAGTGCTTTTCGCCCGAGGTTTACATTACCATAACCCTAATAAGTGAAGCCGCTTCCCTCACAAGTTAGTTAGGGGTGCTTCCAAGGTGACAAGTGAAGAATATGACCCTGAACTTGAACGACTTAAACTCAAGAAGTTGCGGGATATGCTAAGGAAGGGTGAGGATCAAGAAAAATCTAAGGAGAGTTTCTACATGAAAGGAGAGGTAGTGGAACTGACTGATGGGAACTTCGAGGAATTCATCTCTAAAGCCCCTCTACCAGTGGTTGTTGACTTCTGGGCGGCTTGGTGTGGACCATGCATCTTCATGGAGCCCATCTTTAAAGAGCTAGCGAAGGAGATGGCTGGAAAAATGATTTTCGCCAAGGTCAATGTGGATGAGAGTCCATCAGTAGCTAGCCGCTTAGGAATCTACGCTATCCCAACCATGATAGTCTTTGACAAAGGAAAACCCATTCACAGAATTACTGGTGCTAGACCTCTTGACGTGCTAAGGGGAGAATTATCCCGGTTTGCTAAGAGTTAAAAGCAATTTCCTCAGTTAGTTAAGCCATACCACCAAAGGTTGCGCCTCTAACTTGGGGGGCTCAGCTTGAGGTATATCGACTTACATACTCACACATACTTCAGAAGCCCTGATGACTTGCAATTGATGGCTGTAGCTGGGATAGAAGCAGTCAATATTTGCGCTTTTTTCCCTATAGAGCCCACCTACGGTGAGACGCTCATAGACTTCTTCGACTGGTTAATTGAAGAGGAGTCAGGTAGAGTGGAGTCTTGCGGACTCACTCCCTACGTTTCAGCAGGAATTCACCCTCGCTCTATCCCAAAAAACAACTTCGACGATGCAGCTAACTACCTCTTAGCGCTCATAGATCACGGTAAGATATCTGCTGTAGCCGAGGTAGGAATGGACTCTGGGAGCCAGAAAGAGGAAGAGGTTCTCCGCATCCAATTGAGATTCGCTGTGGAATACGATATGCCCATCCTCATCCACACGCCGAGAACGAACAAACCTCAAATCCTCAATAAGCTCCTTTCAATTTTAGAAGACGAACGGGTGGATCCTCCGCGAGTACTGATCGATCATGTGACTCCCGACCTCGTTAAAAAGGTTTTAGACTTCGGTGCTTTCTGCGGGCTTACTGTGCAACCGGGGAAGCTTACCCCAGCAGACGTAGCCGCGGTGCTTAAGGAGCATGGCTCCAAGCAATTGGTGGTGGACAGCGATCTAGGAATGTATCCTTCAGATCCCTTAGCATTGCCGAAGACGGCAAAGCACCTAGACAGAGAGGGCTTCAGCGCAGCGGAGATTGAGAGAATCCTCTACTATAATCCCAAACTCCTCCTCCGCTAAAAGTAACTCGGTTTATCAGTCACCTATATATGAGAAGATGTGCCATAAGGCTAGACTGAGGTGTGTCCATATGGCTAAGTACGTGATATCCATGGATGAGACTAGATCCTTCGTCCCTCCAGGGCATGTGAAATGCAATACTAGAGTTCTCCTAGAGGAGGCCAATGTTGGCTGCAAAAACTTCGCCATGTTTCGCTCGGAGTTCGACGTGGGGGGTATAGCTGAACCTCACACACACCCCTTTGAGCAAGCCTACTACGTGCTAAGGGGCGAAGGCATAGTCGCCATAGGCGACCAAGAGTTCAAGGTAAAGGAGGGAGACTCTGTCTACTGCCCACCCAACATCCCCCACGCTGTCAAGAACATCGGGAATGAGCCCCTCTGGCTCCTCGTAGTAAATGCTCCCCCGAAGTAGCCTTGTAGAAACCTTTTTCTCTCTTCTTTACGCCATCTAAAATGTGTAAACCTCCCTTACAAGGAGGTTATAATGGTGGATATAGTAATTAAGGAGGGCAAGATTGTAACTCCAACTGACATCTACGAGGCTGACATCGGCATCAAAGACGGCAAGATTGTCGAAATCGCCCGGAACATCGAAGCTAAAGCTGAGCAAGTTATCGATGCTTCTGGAAAGTACGTACTTCCTGGAGCAATCGACCCGCACACCCACATGGAGCTGCCCTTCATGGGGACTACCTCCGCAGATGACTTCGAAGCCGGAACCATCGCAGCTGCCTTTGGGGGAGTCACCACAATCATCGACTTTGCCATCCAGCCTAAGGGCAAGAGCTTCATGGACACCATTGAAATCTGGAGGGGCAAGGCGGATCCCAAGGTGGTGATCGACTACTCTCTACATGTAGCTGTAACAGATCTCAACGAGGAGAGAATGGCTGAGCTCTCTAAAGTGCTGGACTACGGCGTGACCAGCTTCAAGCTCTTCATGCCCTACCGCAAGGAGGGCTTGATGAGCGACGATGGGCGGCTCTACGCCATGCTAGACGCCAGCAGAGAGCACCGTTTCCTAGTCCAAGTGCATGCTGAAAATGCCCCCGTACTCGAATACCTAGTCGAGAAGTTTTTAAGGGAAGGTAAGAAGACCCCTGAATACCACGCCCTCAGTAGACCCAACTTCGTGGAAGGTGAAGCTATTCAGAGGGCTATCTATCTCGCCCATGCAACCAACGGCAACCTCTACATAGTTCACATGTCCACTAAAGAGGGGTTAGTGGCAGTAGCTGAATCCCTCAACAAAGGCTTCCCTATCTACGCTGAAACATTCCCACACTACTTAGTTCTAACAGAGGAGAAGTACTATGGACCCGATGGAAGGCACTATGTGATGTCTCCGCCCCTCAGATCAAGAGCGGATATTGAGGTCCTCTGGAAGGGATTAGCCTCTGAGAAGATCGTAACCGTAGGATCAGATCACTGCCCCTTCAACTCAGAGCAGAAAGCTATGGGCAAGGACGACTTCACCAAGATCCCTAACGGCGTGCCTGGAACAGAGGTGATCATACCAATACTCTATTCCGAGGGTGTTAGAAGAGACATCATCACCATCAACCAGCTGGTGAAGTTCACCTCCTACAACGTTGCCAAGCTCTTCGGCCTCTACCCCAGAAAGGGAACAATCGCCGTGGGAGCCGACGCTGACATTACAATTCTCGACCCCAACTACGAAATGGAGCTCTCAGTAGAGAACCTCCACACCAAGATCGACTACTCCATCTATGATGGCATGAAGGTTAAGGGCGTCCCCACAACAACTATCTGCCGCGGCAAGCCAATAGTACTCAACAGAGAGTTTGTAGGCAAGAAAGGTGAAGGACAGTTCATCCCGAGAAGCCGCTTCACAGGTCTTTAGGGCGCACATTCCCTCCCACCTCTTTCTCACCCTAGAAAGCGTTATATCCCAACTCATGTTATAATTGTATTTAAGACCAAGTTTTAGTGATGGAGGGTATACCTCCATGGTCAAGACTAATCTGCACGGCAGACACTGGATAGCTCCTGAAATCGAATGGAGTGATGAGGAGCTCTGGACTGTAATTGAAGTGGCCTTCGACCTCAAGCGCCAATACGTAGCTGGCGTGAAGCACGACCAAATCCTCAAGGGCAAGTCGCTTTACCTCCTATTCTACAACCCCTCAACGAGAACTAGAAGCAGCATGATCGCCGGGTGGACCCAGCTGGGCGGCATAGCCTACGACCTAGACCCCGGCAAGCTGCAGCTAGCCCACGGAGAAACCATCTACGAGACAGCTGCTATTATGTCGAGAATGTGCGACGCTATCGCCATTAGAAGGTATGTGAAAGGCCAGCCCTACGGTGAGGGCAACCTCACCATGAGAGAGTACGCCCACGCAAGCCACGTGCCCATTCTCAACATGGAGTGCGATATGTGGCATCCCATGCAGGGCATAGCCGACGTTATGACCGTCATTGAGAAGTTCAAGCAGATCAAGCTAAGAGGCAAGAAGTTTGTGTTCAGCTGGGCCTACAGCCCTGGTGCATGGAAGCCTGTAGCTGTGCCTCAAACCGACATCATTATGTTCACCAGGATGCTGGAAATGGATGTAACCCTCGCCTACCCCAAACCCTTTGACCTAGACCCCGCCGTGATCAAGTACACTGAGCAGCTAGCCGACATGTATGGCACCAAGTTCGAGATCACCCACGACATCGAGGAGGCTTTCAATGATGCTCTAGTAGTCTACCCGAAGGGCTGGTGCAGCTGGGAGCTGCTCAAGAAGGGTGGCTACAAGGAGGATCTCCACGAGCAGTGGAAGAAGGAGCACATGAATGAGCTGCTGAAGTGGAAAGCAACTCCGGAGCTCATGGATCTAACTAAGAGAGGTAGCATCTACATGCACTGCCTGCCAGCTGACATCGGCAGAGCCGACCAGCCCGTAGAGGTAGTTCCAGAGGTGATCTTCAACAACAAGTGGAGCGTCACCGTAGACCAAGCTGAGAACAGATTACATGGACAGAAAGGTATCATGGCTGTATGTTGCGGTGGAAGACCTAGAGGGTGGTGGGAGTAAATGCCGTGCTGTCCCCTCTGTCCACATTACAAAGTTAGCCCCGAGTGGGGCCAAGCCCGCGTAGATAAAGAGTGCCCCGGATACATCTCAGACGATCTGCCTCCAAAGTGGTTCCTAGCTAAGACCGCTGCCCAATGCTGTTCTAAATGCCCCTATTACAAGGAGAAGCCCGAGGAAAAGCCTTGGTGGTGTGAGCGGCCCTTCGCCTTCGAACTCTCACCTATGACCTGCTATGAGCCTGCAACCTTCTCATCAAGACCCATTAACCTATCCCCTGACGCTGCAAAACCGCCAGCTAAGACCAAGTAACTTCCCTTATTTTCCCGCCCTCTTTTTCCTTCCCTCTTTAAGGGAACAGTAATAAAGAGCTCGTTTCATTAAGGCTTGAAGCTTCTGATCAAAGCAAAAGAAGAATGGAGAAATGGCAGTTTAGTCGGGTACTATGTGGGTTCCTGTCTTCCCCTCAATAGCTTCTACTGCCTTGTCCAGCGAGGTTATGATGGCCCGCTTACCACCCCACTCGAGAAACCTTATGCACGCTACCACCTTGGGACCCATGCTTCCCGGCAGGAAGTGCCCTTCAGCCAAGTACTTCTTGGCCTCCGAAATTGTCATCCTGTCTATAGGTTTCTGGTCAGGCTTGCCGTAGTTGAGGTACGCCTTCTCCACATCGGTTAGAATGAGGAAGATGTCAGGTTCCACCACCTCTGCTAAGCGCTCACCAGCCTTGTCCTTGTCGATAACAGCCTCAATGCCCTCCAGCGTGCCATCCTCCTTCTCTACAACTGGTATTCCACCGCCTCCGGAGGCAATCACAATGATCCCAGCATCCACCATTCTTCTAATGGCATCAGCCTCAACGATCTTTATGGGATCTGGTGAAGGCACCACTCTACGGTAGACCTTGCCCTCTCCAGGCTTTACCTTCTTGATCACCCAGTGAGAATGTTCTTGCTTTAACTTCTCTGCTTCCTCCTTGGTGTAGAAGGGGCCTACAGGCTTGCTAGGATCCTGGAAGTCTGGATCATCTTTGCTGACGAGAACTTGAGTTGCTACTGTTGCTACCGGGATGTTTAAGCCCTCTTTCTTCAGCAAGTTCATTAAGTTCTGCTGAATCATGTAGCCTATCTGCCCCTGAGTCATGGCGTTAACCACGTCGAGAGGCTGTGGAGGAATCCCTAAGCTCACACCTGTCTCTTGTTGAATGAGCAGTGCTCCAGCTTGAGGACCGTTGCCGTGAGTGATCACTAGCTGGTGTCCCATCTTAATTAGTTCAACGAGGCGCTCACAAGTGTACCGGACATTCCTCATTTGCTCCTCATAAGTTCCCTTTTCATGGGCTTGCTTAATGGCGTTTCCACCAAGGGCTATTAGAATTCGAGCCATGCTCTAAACCCCTACGGCAGTCCGATTCCCTAGGACGCTTTATAACTTGATTTTTCACCAGTTTTTAAACCTTTTCAAAGAGAGTAGTGAGAGTCTTTCCCCATTAAGAGTTGAAGGCTCTGCTCTGGTGTCACACATCACAGAGGCTTCTCTCAGTAATACCAACCTTCTTCATCGCCTAGCTAAGATTAGCAGCACAAGCTAATTAGCCTTGCCCGGAGAGCCTTTATAAGCATCCAGAAAATCCTTCTATGGTGGGGGTAAACATGGGAGGACCTAAGAAAAGGCCCATCTCCGCCATAGAGAAGGCTCAACGCAAGAGGTTGGAGGCAAGGAAGAAGGAAGAAGCTGCAAAGGCTGCTAAAGGACCATATGTCTACCTCGTCGAGGAAAAGGTTATGCAGCAAATCTTGAAGGAAGTCCCTAAGATGAAGTACGTTACACCTTACTTAGTATCTTCAAAGTATGGGGTAAGATACAGTGTAGCCAAGGATATTCTGGAGGACTTAGCGAAGAACGGCGTCTTGAGACTTCACGCCAAAAATAGAAGGTTAGCCATATATGTTCCTGCAGCTGCCTAACCTTCACTCTACCTCTATGAAGTCTGGTTTCTCCTTCAAGTTGATGATGGGTGCCGCCACCCAACCAGGCTTTACACCATCGCTTATTAAGAATTCCTCCTTCTCGCTCATCTTGATGAGAGCGTAGCTTCCTTCCACCGGCTTCTCGCACACGCAGTAGTAGAATAGGGGCACTCCATAGTAGTTGTAGTAGTCATGGTATACTGCCAGCAGTCCGTAGATATGCTTTCCTTTGTCCTCGAAGTGAATGATGTAGGTGGCTTGCCCCAGTGAGATCATCGAAGCTGCGAATCTCACCAGCTCCTTGATTCCATCCACCTTGATGCACTTTGGAGGTCGAAGCTTCAGCTCCTCCCACTTCTCAGCCTTGCTCATCTTCTCTCCTCCTCTGCTGCTGTCGAATAAAGTAGGATGCATGTTCTAGAAATACCCTTGCAGACTTGCCAGCAGCTTTAGCGACTCTTTTGACATCGTCAAACTCCAGCTTAACTCTCACCACTTCACCATCCAGCTCGCCCCTCTTTACTCTAACGGGATACTCTTCCCCCTCAAGTCTCACTACATGCTCCTCCACACTTCGAGGCACCCTAAACCTCTCACACCTACACACTCGAACACCTAAAGTTCCAAGCTCCTTCACTAAGAGCTTCAGCAGTTTCTCCGCCTTACTGGGTTGGCATGTCACTTCAACAAGGTATGCTGGTCTCCCCTTTTTCCCGAGCACTGACGCTATGAAGGCATCTTCCGCTCCTTCTTCCATCAACCTCTCCAAAGCATAACCCAGCACTTCTCCTGTGACATCGTCCACATTGGTTCTTAAAACCACCAGCTCCTCCACCAGTCCTTGAGGCTCTCCTAGCATCACCCTCAGCACATTAGCCCTATCTTCAAGCTCTTTCCTACCAGCTCCATACCCTACACTAGTAACCTTCAAGACGGTAGCCATCGAGCATTCCTTAGCTTCAACCCCCGCCAGTAAAGCAACCCCAGTAGGAGTGGCCAGCTCCCCCAAGCCTTCCCGGATAATGAAGGGTATCTCCGACCTCCTTAAGATCTCCAAAGTAGCTGGCGCTGGCACCGGAACTTCTCCATGTCCTGTTTGCACCACTCCTCCTCCAACAAGTACGGGTGTCACATAACTTTCAGCTTCGAGAAAATCTAGCTCTTCAAGAGCCTTGGCAAACCCCACCAAATCTGCAACAGTATCTGCTGAGCCAAGTTCATGTAGCTTAGCTTCTCCATCATGAATCTCAACCTCGGCATCGACCAACAAACCAGCAGTTCTACGCACTAACTTCCTAGCCTTCTCAGAGAGCTCCGCCTGATCTAGCGCTTTCTCCAGTTCCTCGAGGAAACGCTTAGCCTCGACCTCCATGGGCTCTTCAACGAGCTTCAGCTTCATCATTCTCGCAGAGATCCCCTTTCTCTCAACCACTGGGAACTCAACGGAGGCCTTGCTACACCATGGAAGAGCCATGCATGCCCGAGAAATTTCCTCTGCTACGGCTCTTTCATCTGCTCCAGCATCCACTAAAGCTGAAACTAGCATGTCGCCAGAGACACCTGAAACTCTGCAGTCAAAGACCATCATCTTCTTCAAGGAAGCTCACTCTCCCTACTCCATTAAGTTGAGAATTTTTAAGCCTTACCAAGCATTCATTAGTACTACTGCTGTAAATTATGTGGGGCTTTCAGAGATGCAATACGTAGTAAGGCAGTTCACTCCAGAGGATCTGGACGCCGTGGTCAAGATCAACAGGGCCTGCTTGCCAGAGAATTATCCCCCTGAGTTCTTCCTAGACCACTACTACGACAACTCTCAGCTCTTCTGGGTAGCCGAGGTGGCTGGAAAGATTGTGGGCTATATTATGTGCAGACTTGAATACGGACTTTCCAGCTTTGAGAGAGCTTTCACCCGCAGAGTACATGTAATCTCAATAGCAGTGCTCCCCCCGTTTAGAAGACAAGGCATAGCTACAGCCCTCATGGAGAAGGTGCTGTACCGCTCCTCTGAAACTGGAGCCTCCGAAATCTACCTGGAGGTGAGAGTCAGCAACACCCCCGCGATCTCCCTCTACCGCAAACTAGGTTTTACTGCTGTTAAAGTTATCAAGTCTTACTATTTAGACGGGGAGGACGCTTACCTCATGGCTAGAAAGCTTCCATACCCCTAGTATACTTCTTCGCCAGCTCTTCAAACACATTCATTGAAGATATCCCTATCAAGTGCAGATTGCCCACATGCACTTTCTCGAGGTGCTTCTTCGCAGCTAAATAGCACTCAAACACTTGGCTTGAAGGCGTTATCGGAAGATCCCTCATCTTAAACTGAGGGTGGAAAATCAAGAGGCTGTAAGGAATCTCCGGGTTAAGATCCGCTATGAATGCCGCTATTCTCTCAACTTCATAGGCATCAACATATCCTGGCACCAGAAGTGTAGTGGCCGTTAGTACGGGTACCTCTTTGCGATCCTCATAGAATTTCTTGTAGATTGCCTTAAAGTTTTCAAAAGCCCTTCTATTGGGAACTCCGCACAAGGCTCTGCAGAGGGCTTCAGTATAGCACTTCAAGTCGAACTTCACGTTTCCTCCGCTCACAAAGGATAGCTCTGCTGCCTTCAATGCCAATTTCTTATTGCCGCAGCCATTCCACTCCCAACAAATCCTCATCACCCTATCCCTGCATCTTTCTAAGACCTCCTCAGAGTAGGCTATAGCAAAGGGAAAGCTAGGCTCCGGAGATCCTCCGAAAAAGCAGATGCAAGTGATGCTACGATCACTGACGGTTCTCTCTACAAGATCTTTTCGCTTCACCATCGGGCCATGGGAGATCTCCTTGTGTTCATAGTTCTGGCAGAAAAGACAGTTGAAATTGCAGCCATAGAAGAACACTGCCAAATTGTAGTATCCATATTCCGGACCTGGAGATACTGCATACTTAGGGTAGCCCAAGCCTATCGCTGGGCAGATCCACGCGCTGCAGCAGTTTGTGATATGAGGATCCTTATAGGCATAGAGTATAGCTCTCTCCGCGGTAGCTAAGTCCACAATCTTGCCATTTTCATTCCATCTCAATCCACAGTACCCTACCTCTCCTTCAGCCAAGCTACACTCATTAGCGCAGAGAGTACACTTCACCCCTCCACCTCCCCTCGGAGGGCTCTCCGGTAACCCATACTTTCTCCGAGCCTCTCTATGTCCCTCCTCAGTGTAGCGAAGTGCCTCCCAACTTCGCTCCCTTATGCAGTCAACACAGACACCTAGCGCCCGTGAAAGAAACTTCCTCTCGCCACAGACTTTACAAACCTCCACTGGCATCTCTCCTTCTCAACTCCACAGAAACCATGATCCATAGCATGAGAGCCGGAAGGTAGAAGATGCAGAACTCAAAGTAGAGGTCCGTAAACCATGCGATCCCCAGCACCCTAAGGAGAAGAACAATCATCGCCACAGCGCTCCAGAGGAGAGCTGCTATGAGACTCTCCTTCAGTTCGTAGCGCATTTCCTCATCCTCGAAAACCTCTCCTCCACTAGTCTGCTATTACTTTTGCCATGAGCTGAAGTAGCGCAAGCAATATATAGAAGTGCTTACTGATTTTCTCCACGCTCCTTATGGTGAGGAGTTCATAGGGGGAGTAGTCATGACCGCCCTTGTTCAAGGAGTTCCAGTCTTGATACTGAAGGAAGGCACCAGCAGAACTACTGGTAGAGATGCTCTACGCTCAAACATCATGGCAGCTTCAGTCTTAGCTGAGACTGTGAGAACCACTCTAGGGCCTAAGGGTATGGACAAGATGCTTGTCGACACCTTCGGCGACGTCACCATCACAAACGATGGCGCCACTATTCTTAAAGAGATAGAGGTTCAGCACCCAGCAGCCAAGATGCTGGTCGAGGTAGCTAAAGCTCAAGACACCGAAGTCGGAGATGGAACAACCACCGCCGTGGTGCTGGCTGGTGCTCTGCTCCGAAAGGCTGAGGAGCTTCTAGAGCAGGAGATCCATCCAACTATCATCATGGAGGGCTACCGCAAAGCCATGGAGCAAGCCCTCAGAGCTGTCGACAGCATGGCTGAGAAGGTGGATCCCTTCGACAAGAAGACCCTCAAGGAGGTTGCCCTCACTGCCCTAGCTGGCAAGGCCGCCATCGCCGCCGACAGAGAGTACCTCGCTGAGCTGGCTGTGGAGGCTGTGGTGCAGGTAGCTGAGAAGGTTGGAGACCAGTGGAAGGTGGACCTCGACAACATTAAGATCGAGAAGAAGAAAGGAGAATCTCTCAACCAGACCCAGCTGATCAGAGGCATAGTCCTTGACAAGGAGGTAGTACACCCCGGCATGCCTAAGAGAATCGAGAACGCCAAAATCGCCATTCTTGACTGCCCACTTGAGATCGAAAAAACCGAGATCAGCGCTAAGATTCACATCACCTCGCCAGAGCAGATGAAGGCCTTCATGGAAGAGGAAACCAAGATGCTTAAGGAGATGGTGGATAAGATCGCCTCAGTGGGCGCTAACGTAGTGATCTGCCAGAAGGGCATCGACGACATCGCTCAGCACTACTTAGCCAAGAAAGGAATCCTTGCCGTCAGAAGGGCTAAGAGGAGCGACATCGAAGCTCTAGCTAAAGCCACGGGAGCTAGAATTGTCACTGCTGTAGACGATTTGGCTGAAAAGGATCTAGGACGCGCTGAGCTGGTGGAGGAAAGGAAAGTTGGCAAGGATAAGATGGTGTTCATCGAGGGCTGCAAGAACCCCAAGGCAGTTAGCATCCTCATACGCGGCGGCAGCGACAGAATCGTAGACGAGGCTGAGCGCTCACTTCACGACGCTCTCTGCGCGGTGAGGAATATCGTGCAGAACCACTACGTCGTGGGCGGAGGAGGCGCTGCTGAAGCTGAGGTCGCCTATCAGATAAGGGAGTGGGCTAGAGGTCTCAGTGGTAGAGAGCAGCTGGCAGCTCTGCGCTTCGCCGAAGCTGTAGAGGAGATCCCCGTAGCCTTAGCTGAGAACTCCGGCTTAGATCCAGTAGACATCTTGGTAGAGCTAAGGGCAGCCCACGCCCGCGGAGAGAAGCACGCCGGCATCGACGTCTTTGAGAGTAAAGTGGTTAACATGCTTGAGAGAAAGGTTATGGAGCCGGCGATAGTCAAGAAGCAGGCCATAAAGTCCGCCACTGAAGCCGCCACCGCTGTGCTGAAAATCGACGACGTCATTGCTGCTTCACCGCCGAAGAAGGAGGAGAAGGAAAAAGAAGAAAGGAAGGAAGAGGAGTTTAGTCCTGGAGCCGGCGGTGGGTTTGCCTAGCAGCAAAACTTCCTCTAAGCAGCCAGCAGTCCTCGTGGGCCCCCCAGTCTTAACCAGGTATGAGAAGGCCCGCATCATCGGCGCCAGAGCTCTTCAAATTTCCATGGGAGCACCAGTGCTAGTGGAACTCCCTCCAGATAAGAAAACTCCTCTTGAAATAGCTGAATACGAGCTGGAACAAGGCATCCTGCCAATAACCATCAGAAGACGGCTTCCCAGCGGAGCCTACCAAGATATCCCCCTAAAATGGCTAATGAAGGAATACTAGTTCCTATCTCTCTTTTTCTTGAGTTGTCTTCTGCTCTTTCTGTACGCTTCTCTTGCAATTAGAGCGGCTGCTATCCCTGCTCCCACTCCGTTATCTATGTTGACCACTACCAATCCTGGAGTGCAGCTTTGCAGCATGGAGTGGAGAGCTGCTTCACCTCTCCCTCCAGCTCCATAGCCAACTGAAGTGGGAACCCCTATCACCACTACATCAACGAGGCTTGCTACAAGGGAGGGAAGCGCCCCTTCCATGCCCGCCGCAACTACTATTGCCGAAACACCAGCTTCAACCATCTCCTTTAGTTTAGGGAAAAGTCTGTGCAAACCAGCTATTCCAACATCATAGGCTGTTAGCACCCTACAGCCCATTTCCTCCGCTACCAGCCGCGCCTCCTCTGCCACCTCTACATCCGCCGTACCCGCTGTGATCACTCCCACTACCCCTGTGTCCTCCCTCCTAGACTCTCTCCTAATAGCATAAGTTCTGCCGCTTTTCCTGACCTCCCAGCCATGCTTCAAAGCTAGTTCTTCAAGAGCCCTCCTCTGCTCCTCGTTCAGCCTCGAGGCTATAACGGAGTTCTTCTCCTTGAGAACTCTCTCCACAAGCTTCACAAGCACGTCGACCGTTTTCCCCTCCCCTAGAATGATCTCTGGTACTCCTTTTCTCAGCTCTCTCCAGAGATCAAGGATAGCTATCCCTTCCATCTCCTCTAGAGCGAAGAGCTTCAACCTTCTCTCAGCTTCATCAACCGTGATCTCCCCTCTATGCAGCTTCTCGAGGAGTTCTCTCAGCCACATAGGCGACACCCTTAGGCGAGATGTTTTTAGGATAAGGAGCCTCTTAACCTATCGGCTGGTGCAGCAGTTTGTACCCGCTAGGAGCCGAAGGCGAGGCGCTGGACGCTCTTCTCCTCGCTGAACCCATAGTAACTAAGTACTTCAAGGTTAAAGAGAGCTTCATCGGCTTCGGCACCCCCTCCTTCATTTTAGAGGGAACGCAAGAAGTCAAGCTCAACTTCCTTAAAGCCTATCAGGAGCTAAGGCAGCGTCAGCTAACCCCTATTCTAAGAAAGAGAGATAGTGATCTCCTTCTTCAAGTGGTCAGAATCCCTCCACGCCCTCCTCGAAAGAGGAAGTGGAATGCCATTTTACTTGCTATAACCATAGTAACAGTGGCTGCCTCGGGGTACTTCATGACCTCTGACCCCCTCTACGCCTTTCTCTTCGGAAAGGAGACTGCTTGGCTTGGCGCCGCCCTCTATGTGGCTGCCCTTCTCATGATCCTCGCTGTACATGAGCTTGGACACAAATTCACCTCGCAGATACATGGCGTGGCCGCTAGCCTCCCCTACTTCATTCCAGGCCCTCCCTTCCCTTACGGCTTTGGAACCTTTGGAGCCGTGATAATACAGGAAGCGCCTATCCCCAATAGAGACCACCTCTTCGACATAGGGTTC
>JAGHCH010000045.1 GCA_021160575.1 Thermoproteota archaeon
CCTCTGGCGCGCCGCACCGTTCAGCCATTCTCTTGGAGCCCTCAGCGAGGAGATCGCCTACACCTCTGCGGTAAGCCATGTCTACTACCAGCTTCTTGAGGGTCTCAGCGTCTCCCCAGTGGATCTTAACTGGCAGCAGACCTCTCTCTGATAGCTCTAAGGCACATGCGAGGGTCCCCCCAGTGGAGATAGTGTCAATGCCCAGCTCATTGCAGAGGTAGTTGAGCTCAGCTATGTCCTCTATGTTGCCTATGAGGAGCATCGACCCCAGGTTCACGAGGTTTTCGTATTCTGGACCATCACCTTGCATCCGCTTTGTCTTGGTGATTCGCTTGCAGGCTATGGGGCAGTTGTAGCAGCCAGCTCTCCTAATGAGAATCTTCTCCCTTAAGGTGTCTCCGGATATGGCTTCAGCCTTCTCGAAGCTGTTGAACTGGAAGTTCTTGGTTGGAAGGAGGTTCCACTCGTTGATCACGTTGAAGAGGGCGGCGGTGCCTATCTCTCTGAGAGCATTGCCTAAGATGGGGTTCCATGTGATTCTAACCTTCATGATCTCCAGCAGCTCATCGAGCATCTCTGGCTTAGCCTCTTCAATGGGCTGAGAGCCAGTAACGGCTATTGCCTTTAGCTTCTTGGAGCCCATCACAGCTCCTAAGCCGCCTCTCCCAGCGGTGTGAGCTTCATCGTTCATGATGGAAGCCAGGCGGACGAGGTGTTCTCCAGCTGGACCTATAGCCGAGACGAAAACCCTTGCACCCTCTCTCTTCCGGATCTCGCGTATGGTCTCCTTGGTGGTGAGACCCCACAGCTCTCGTGCATCCTTGAACTCGACCTTGCCGTCGAAGATCGTCAAATAAATGGGCTTCTCGGCCTTCCCGGAGATCACTATGGCGTCGAAGCCAGCCTTCTTCATGAAAACGCCAAAGAATCCTCCGGAGGTGGCGTCGAAGACTGTTCCAGTAAGAGGGGATTTTGATATCACGCTGTGGCGGGCAGCTCCATAGACTCGTGTTCCATTAAGGGGGCCAGCTGCGAAGATGAGGGGATTTTGAGGGGAGAATGGGTCAGTTCCTCGCGGGAGGAGGTCGTAGAGCCACTTGATGCCGAAGCCGCTGCCGCCTAGGAACTTAACTGCAAAGCTCTTCTCGAGCTCCCTGACCTCAACCTTCTGCTTGGAGAGATCTATCCAGAGGGTTTTGCCCATCCATCCATGCAACGAGCTTCACCATGTGGAGGTAGCCTTTGGAGAATTCTAGGGAAGATGAGTGTTATCTAGGTTGAGGCTGGAGGAGTTTGAGTATCTCGCGTAGGTCTCTGACAAGCATATCGGGTTTTTGGTTGAGAAGTATCTCTTCTTCGAAGAAGCCGTTGGCATAGGCGATGGTGAACATCCCAGCTCTCTTGCCTCCTATGATGTCGTAAGGAGAATCGCCCACCACTGCGCAGCGCCTAGGCTCCACTTGAAGCCTCTTAGCGGCTTCTAGGAAGGGCTTGGGAGACGGCTTGTCTTGTCCAACTTCCTTCGAGGATATGACAACATCTATGTAGTCAGCGAGGTGGAAGTGGCGGAGAGCTGGTAGCACGTAGGCAGCCAGCTTCACTCTAGCGGTGACTACGGCGATTTTAGCACCTCTAGCCTTTAGTTCGCGGAGCGCCTCTCTGGCTCCGGGAACCAGCTGGCTCTGCTCAAGGAAGACTCCGCCATAGAAGTACTGGAGATCAGCCACAAATCTCTCCAACTCCACGCCATCTTGGTAGTCACTGGGTAGTAGGCTCTCCAAGATCTCATGGAAGGGGCGCCGAATCTTCCTCAAGGCTTCTTGAAGATCGCTGGGAAGTGGAGGTAGTCCTAGCACTCTGAAGGCGTAATTGTAGCTGCTGATGAAGGCTTCTCTTGCATCGAGGAGTGTGCCGTCCAAGTCGAAGAGGAAGGCCTCGAGGCAGCGAAGAGGCATTGCCGCATCCCCATGTGGTTTCTGAGCACTCTAAGTAGGGAGGCTATTGCAGCTGCTTGCTATTATGTTTAGCGAGGCAGCGGAAGCTATGCATAGCTGCTCTAAGAAGAGCTGTTACGAACAACTGTGTAGAAAAGGGCTGTCGTTGTGCTTATATAATTCTTTAAACTCTTTAAGGCAAGGTAAAAGGGCATATAAACATGCTATAAGGTGAGATATAATCATGGCCTCAGAAGAGCTGAACCCTTTTAAAATAGCGCAGCAGCAACTCGATAAAGCTGCTGAAATAATGGATCTAGATCCAGCAGCACACGCCATGCTTAGAGAGCCCATGAGAACTCTAATTGTACGAATTCCAGTGAAAATGGATAATGACACAGTGAAGGTCTTCACAGGATTCAGGGTGCAGCACAACGATGCTCTAGGACCCACTAAGGGCGGAATTCGATATCACCCAAACGAGACATTGGACACCGTAAAGGCGCTTGCTATGTGGATGACATGGAAGTGCTCTATAGCTGGGCTCCCCTATGGTGGAGCGAAGGGAGGAGTGATCTGCAACCCTAAGGAAATGTCGATGAATGAGCTGGAGAGGCTAAGCCGAGGCTATGTTCGAGAAGTGTGGTGGTTTATAGGGCCGGAGAAAGATATTCCTGCCCCTGACGTTTACACCAATCCTCAGATAATGGCTTGGATGATGGATGAATACAGCAAGATACGGGGCTTCAACGCCTTTGGAGTTATCACGGGGAAGCCTATTTCCGTGGGTGGCAGCTTAGGAAGAAGAGATGCCACTGCGCGTGGAGGAATTGTGCACATCAGAGAGGCTGCCAAGTACCTTGGCATAGACTTAAAGAAGGCTGCTGTGGCTGTGCAGGGCTATGGCAACGCTGGATACTACGCAGCTAAGCTGTCGAGGGTGCTTCTAGGCTGCAAGGTGGTGGCGGTAAGCGACTCCAAGGGAGGAATCTACGACCCTAAGGGATTGGACCCAGATCTGGTGCTGAAGCATAAGAGCGAAAGTGGAAGTGTGATAGACTATCCGGGAGCAACCAACATCACGAATGAAGAGCTGCTGGAGCTTGACGTGGATATACTGATTCCAGCAGCCATAGAGAATCAAATCACTTCAAAGAATGCCGACAGAATTCAGGCAAAGATGGTAGCTGAACTGGCTAATGGTCCCACAACCCCGGAGGCTGACGAAATCTTGCATGAGCGAGGGATCTTCGTTATCCCTGACTTCGTCTGCAATGCTGGAGGAGTGACAGTATCCTACTTTGAGTGGGTTCAGAACATAACTGGCTACTACTGGAGCGAAGACGAAGTGCACAGCAAGCTTGACAGAATTATGGCCAATGCCTTCAGAAGCATGGTGAACACTTTCGAGGACTATCGGAGGAAAATCACGCCGAGAACCGCCGCATATATAGTCGCCGTAAAAAGGGTGGTTCAAGCGATGAAGGATAGAGGCTGGATTTAAAAATGAAACTTACTTAATTAAACATTGAGAACTTACTCTTCCTTCACCTTTTACTATCAGCTGCACATACAGGGCCGCTAGGAAGCCCATAATCGCTGAAAAACCGAAGGCTAGCAGTGGAGACCATGAGTAGAGAATTCCCATGAGAAAGGCGCTCCATGTAGTGCCGATGTTTAGAGAGATCAACAGATGGGAGTTTGCCCTTCCTCTGAGTTCTACGGGGGTTGCGGAAGTTATAAGGGCTGGTGGGAGAGAGTGCGCCAGCGTGGAGGAAAGCCCGGTTAGAGCAGCAGCTATCATGAGCCCAGGAAGCCCTAGAAACATGAAGGAGAGGTAGGCTAGGGCTATGAGAAGAAAGCCTATGGAGATCCATCTACGCACGCTAGCTTGCTCAACCAGCTTGTAGAGAAAGGGGGCGGCGATTACGCTTATAGCAACGGAGAGGGAGGTCGCAATCCCCCAAATCGAGGCGCTTAATCCGAGAATCTCTGAAGCGAAAATTACCCCGAAGCTGTAGTAGGCTACCTTGGAGGGAGCCATAATAAGGAACTCGCCAATGACGAACCTCTTGACGGTTGAAGGCAGCAACTTGAAGGACTTAATGAAGAGCTTGTAGCTGTCGATGAAGCCTTCAGCAAATTTTTCAATCGTTGCTCTGCCTTCAGCGGCTTGGAAGGTTTCTTGGAGGAACTTAGCTCTTAGAGAAGCCGCGGCTATGCCTACTAACCCACTTATGAGAAAGCCATACCTGAGCCCAAGTACGCCGAAGCTATCTACAAGCCATCCTCCAATGAGAGGCATGAAGAACCACGGGATGTTGGGCAGCGTGTAGGTGATGATGAAGCCCTTAGCACGTAGCTCGTCGGGGAGGGAGTCAGCTATGATCGCGTCGAGAGCTGGACGATACATGAGCATCGTTGATTCGACAGCCACTATGAGGACGAGGTATGTCCAGTAGGGGGCCGCTGCATAGAAAAACTGCATGACTACAACTAGCCATGTGAAGAAAACTATCATCCGCTTTCTACCTAAGAGGTCTGTGAGATGCCCTCCTGGAATAGTAAAGAGGAGTAGAAAGAGGCTTTGAATAGCATAGATGAGCCCTATCTCGAAGTCGCTTCCACCAAGCATCTTGATGTACTTGGGAAAGTAAGGGTAGGTGATGGCGTGACCTATGCCGAAGAGCACCCAGGATAGGCTCATGATAAGGATGTTGCCTCGAAACACAGCAAGTATGCGCAAGCTCTGTACCCACGACGAATACCAACCATAGGAAGGGCTTTTATTCGTTATAGTGCTGTTATGAACCTATGGAGGGCATAAAGACATGGAGAGCTATGATGCAGTGGTTATCGGTGGAGGACCAGCCGGCTTAACCGCTTCTCTATACTTGGCAAGATCAGGATATAGAGTGTTGCTCCTTGAGAAGTATCTTCTTGGAGGGCTGATGGCTGAAGCAGTTGAAGTTGAGAACTACCCCGGGATCCCAGAGCCAGTGAAGGGGCTGGAGCTCGCGAGGAGGATGGCGGAGCAAGTGAGGAAGGCTGGTGTGGAGGTTCATGAGGGAGAGGAGGCAGTGAAGGTCTTCCTTGAAGAGGAGGACAAGCTGGTGGAGACCGGGAAAGGGCGCTATAGGGCGAAGGCGCTGATCTTAGCTACTGGCGCGGAGAAAAGGAAGCTGGGGGTCCCAGGCGAGCAGGAATTCTTGGGAAGAGGAGTTAGCTACTGCGCCGTCTGCGATGGACCTCTCTTTAGGGATAAAAGAGTCGCTGTAGTTGGAGGCGGGAATACCGCAGTCTCCGAGGCCATCTACTTGAGCCGCATCGCCAAGGAAGTTTACTTGATTCACCGTCGAGATCAGCTGAGAGCAGATGCTGTTTTGCAGAGGCGACTCTTTGAAGCAGAGAACACTAGAGTGTTGTGGAATACGACCGTGAAGGAGATTATTGGAGATCAGCTTGTTAAAGGATTGAAGCTGCTGAGAGCTAGCTCTGAGGAGCTGTTGGAGGTTGATGGAGTGTTCATAGCGATAGGTGAAGAGCCGCGAGTAGAGCTTGCCCGGCAGCTGGACATAGGAGTCAACAAATACGGCGGAGTAGCGGTAAACTGGGAGAACATGGAGACCTCCGTTCCAGGAGTATTCGCAGCTGGTGACTGCACTGGAAGAGGCTTCCAAATAGTTATAACGGCAGGAGACGGAGCGAGAGCTGCCTTAGCGGCTGTAGAATACCTTAGAAGACGCGGCTGAAACTGAAATACATGTTAAAGGCTGCTTAAAACCGAGAACTGCTGGAGTGGAAGTCTCTAGAGCTTCACACGGAACTCGCAGTAATCGTCGCCTACCGCTCTACACTTTACCTCGGAAACCTCCACTTGTTTCTCAAAGTAAGTTGAAACCATGCCAGCAAGATAACCACGAGTGAAGATGCAGCCCATCCTCGGGTATGGCGGAGGCTCCGACGACTCGAAGAGATCGCGAGCGCGGATCACTAGCACTCCATCAGCTTCCTCGACTTCGAAGATGCCCCAACCCACCGAGAATAGAACGTTGAGGTGCCAGCGAAAAAGATCCTTGGAGGAGAGGCCAGCTAGCCTTTCTCTGAAGTACCTTGCAATCCTAGCCGCGCCTTCAAAGGCTTGCTTGTAGACTATTACATCGCCTCCTGTTCCGAAGGTTTCTCTGACCGTTCTGAGCATGCCTAGCAGCATCATTCTGCTAACCACCATTATAGGAATTTTGCCATTGTCTATTGTTAGGGGGAAGCCTAAGGCTTCGTAGAAGATTCCCCTATGCTCAGGTTCAAAGTACTCCACCTTCAACGCTTGCAGAAGCTGGTCTTCACGGAGGGCTTTAGCTACCTCCTCGGGTGTCGAGGTGCTTTCAGAGAAATCAGCGAGGATGAAGTCCATGCCCTTCTCCCTAGTTGACTGCCCGCAGATGTTGGCGATCGTTACTCCGTGCTCAGCCATGATTTGCAGGGCCCTAGCAAGTCTTCCCGGCCTGTAGGGGACCTCTATGTAGAATTCAACGAGATGCCGACCAGGCTCTATGCGCACAGCCAAGATATCCTGATACGAAACTTTCTTTGGAGTCAATGCCTCCCTCTCCGTAAGCGCCAATAACCACTTCTGGTACAACTCTATACTTCTATCTTCATAGTAACTGCATTTATACACTTCCAGCCCCACCTAGGGGATATCTGAGATCAATACCCTTTCAAGGTGCCATCTCTTGCTGACGCTCTGTATGAGCTCCAGAAGCCTTTCGAGTTCTTCATCTCCATCCTTCGACTCAGTGACCAGGCTGAGGAAGGCCACTCTGCACTTTGTTCCAGGCTTATCAAATCTTTTAGCCAGAGTTAAGGTGGCTCCAGGAAGCTGCACTTCCTATACACCCAACGGTGAGAAGCGAGCTCAGAGTATTTATCTAGGATTTATGAAAGCGACCTACGGAAGACAAGCAGAGCTCATGGCTACGGTTTAGGGTCGCCCTTTCTACAGCTTTATAACCTCAGCACACTTGGAGAGGCTCTCCGCCCTCTCCACGAGGGAGAACCGCTCTTCCAATCTAAGCATCTCGTCTCTTGAGGACCTCGTTTTGGGTTGGGCTGGAGTGAAGGGACATGGAGCTTTCCCGGTGATGGCGGCTTGATAGGTGCCTATCCTTTTAGCGAGGTTCACGATCTCCTCCTTATCGTAAGCGAGGAGAGGTCTGAGAATGGGTAGAGGAAGGTTATGGGAAAGGGAGCTTATGTTTGAAAGTGTCTGGGAGGCGACCTGTGCTAGGCTCTCCCCAGTAACCACACAACTTCCACCCAACTTCTCGGCCAGCTTCACGCCGACAAGGTACATGAGGCGCTTACACGCAAGGCAAGTGTACCTACCGGCCTTTGCAGCCACCCCGGAGATCGCCTCATCAAAATCCTTAACTATTACGGCTTCGAAGCTTGGAGAAGGAGCCCATCTTCGAAGGATCTCCGCGATTTTAAGCCACCTTTCTAGAAACTGCTCTCCCAGAACATTTGAAAAATCGCAAAGGATTGGGACGACTTCACAGCCCTTCCTCATCATCATCCAAGCGGCAACAGGGCTATCGATGCCCGGCGACACCAGGGCGACAACCTTCCCAGAAGTAGCGTAGGGTAAACCGCCTACGCCTCTAATCACCTTGAAGTAGAGGTATGCACCCGTCCTCCTCACTTCAAGGTATAGTGTAACATCAGGGTTCTCGAGATCCACTGAGATGCCGAAGTCTTTGAACTTCTCGAGGATTAGGGAGCCCAGATGCCTCTGTAGATCCATGCTGGTTAGCGGGTAGCCCTTATCTTCACGTCTAGCCCTCACAGCGAAGGTGTACTTCCTCTGCACGGCTTTGGAGAACACCTTCAAAGCAGCCTGCTCTATTTCCTTCAGCCCCTTGGAGATCTCCCAGGCTGGAGAGGTGGAAGCTACTCCAAAGACCTTTGAGAGAGCGTGGGCAGCCTCCTCTGCATGGTTGGTGTAGACGAAGATGCGCCCTCGTGCGAGCTTAACTTCACTATAAGGGATTCCATTTGAATCAAGGGTGTAGACTATGGAGTTGATTAGCTGCTTCTCCATGAAGGATCTAGTTGAAGCACCTTTGAGCGAGATCTCGCCGTAGCGCACTAGGCAGAGGGGCTTCATCTACTGTACCCCTAGAGAGCTTTAGCCACTCTTAGAGAGTGAATGGAAGCCCTTAAAACCTAGCCATGTGGAGGCATGCTAACCGTAAACCGTTAATAGGGAGATAGCAGAATGCTCTTAAAGTTCACGGGGGATTAGCCGTGCCCGAGGAGCCCCTCATCTACATTGACGGGAAGTTCTACCCTAAGTCGGAGGCGAAGATCTCGGTTTACGATCACGGCTTCCTCTACGGCGACGGCGTGTTCGAGGGGATTAGGGCGTACAACGGAGTGGTCTTCAAGCTGAAAGAGCACATAGATAGGCTTTACAAGTCCGCTAAAACTTTGATGCTTGAGATCCCGCTTTCAAAGGAGGAGATGATTGAAGCAGTCTTGGAGACTCTTAGGCGCAACAAGCTAGTGGATGCCTACATAAGACTTGTTGTAACCCGAGGAGTTGGAGATCTGGGCTTGGATCCAAGGAAATGCAAAAAACCTACGGTAATCATTATTGCCGAGGAGATGATAACCCTCTACAAGGGTGATCCTCTCAGCAAGGGTGTGAAGGCTGCCATCTGCTGGGTGAGAAGAGATCCGATTGATGGAACTTCCCATGAAGTCAAGTCACTCAACTACT
Organism: Thermoproteota archaeon; assembly: GCA_021160575.1. Classification (GTDB taxonomy): domain Archaea; phylum Thermoproteota; class Methanomethylicia; order Methanomethylicales; family JAGHCH01; genus JAGHCH01. The sequence goes on from JAGHCH010000045.1 coordinate 8,719, forward strand.
TGAACAGCGTTCTAGCAAAGATAGAGGCCAACCTTCTAGGAGTGGATGAGGCTATCTTCCTTAATAGCCAAGGATACATAGTGGAGGGTACAGCAGATAATATCTTCCTCGTCATGGATGGAAAGCTGGTGACTCCTCCAACAACTACAGGAGCCTTGGCAGGGATCACGAGGCAGGTGGTACTTGAAATAGCTGAGGAGCTGGGGATACCGGTAGAGGAGAGGAATATCACTCCCCATGAGGCGTTCAATGCCAATGAAGTATTCTTCACGGGGACAGCGGCAGAAATTATACCGGTGGTGGAGATCAACGGCAGGGTGATAGGAGACGGTAAGCCAGGAGAGATTACGAGGAGAATTGCCAAGGAGTTTAGGAGGCTGCGCAGCGACCCTAGGCATGGAGTACCCATCTACACTGAACAAGCTACTCAAGGATAGCTATAACGCGGGCTGGGGAGGCTGAAGCTCCCTGAATTTTTAGGGGAAGCGCTATCAACCTAAACTTCTTGTTGACTAGCTTCTTCAAGTTTCTCAGATTTTCAATGATGTAGATGCCGCGCCTTAGGAGTACTTTGTGAGCTGCTAGGGTGGTGCTATCCCATGGATCAATACTTGGAGTATCGATTCCAACTATTTTGAGCCTTCTCTCAGCTAGGTAGTGGGCAGCCGATTCCGAGAGCCCTGGAAACTTTGTAGTTGGCTTTTCGAAGCCTGTGTAGAGAAGAATTCCTTCACAGTAGTCTATGCCTACTTTGCTTTCAGCATGCTTGATGTCTTTTAGCGTGATGACCTTGCTCGTCCTTGTGAAGGATACATCTAGGACTGTGGCGGTCACGATGAAGCTGGCCAGAGGAGCATCGCCTATAGTCTTGCCCTTCTCTATGAGGCGGCTGGGAGCATCGATATGAGTTGAAGCGTGAGTGGGCATGAAAAGCAGCTCAGACTCATAGCCGTGGAGGACTATGTTAGTCCACTTGAGCAGATAGACTCCGGGATGCTCTCCGGTGGAGAGAGATGTGGAAGAAATCTCCTCAGAGAGGTCGATGATGCGGAAGCGCGACATGAGCCACAGCTCCTGAGAGACTAACATAAGCTTAAAGCTGCTGGCAGAATATAGGTTTTGAACTGCTCGTCAGCATGTCCAGCGAAGGTTTGAATAAGTAAGGGCAGAGAAGGCTTTGAGGGAAGAAAGGTGCTTGAAGAGCTCTTGGAGACTGCTGCAAACTTCTTGGTAAACTACGGCTACGCTGGAGTCTTCGCAATCTCTCTTTTAGGGTGCATTTTACCCTTCATCTCCGTTCCATATCTCGTACCAATCTTCTTGATAAGCACGCAGCTAGATCCAATTTTAGCTGGTCTAGCGGCGGGAGTTGGGGGGGCTTTGGGAAAGACAACCTCCTATTTGCTGGGAATGAGCGGAGAAAAGCTGCTCTCTGAAAAGCAGAGGAAGAGAGTAAAGTTCTTCAAGAGGGTTCTTGATAAATATGGCGCTCTAGCCATCTTCATCTTCGCCCTGACACCTCTACCAGATGATGCAATAGTTATACCAGTAGGGGTAGCTGGCTACAGCTACTGGAAGTTTTTAGCGGCTTCCTCCCTTGGAAGAATTGCGCTTTCATGGGTGGTGGCATTCACTGGGCGGTACACGTATATGGCTGCTGAAAGCTTAGCGGGGGGCTACGTGGGTATTGCAGCTGCTGTGCTGCTGACGATTGTGGCGATGATCCTCGTAGTGAAGATAGACTGGGTGGAAATCGTGAAGATAGTCGAGGAGGAAGGCACCTTCGGCTTAGTTAGAAAAGCTGCGAGAGGCGAGCTCTGGAGAAAACGTTAAGCACCGCCTATGTTCTCTGTGATAGTCGAGGTTCCAAGCCTTGGTGAAGGTTACTCTTCTGAAGCATACGCCAGATCCGGAGCGGGTAGTAGCTGCAGCCGCTAGGCAGTGCTACTCGAGGTTCAGCGCCACGGAGATCATCGAGGAAATGAGAGAGGAGAATGTAAAGAGGCTCATAAGAATGGTTGTTGAAAAGGGGCATCACTCAGTATTGGAGCATGCAGTTTTCACCTTTGCGATTGAGGATGTGTCGAGGGCATGCACTCACCAGCTCGTGAGACATAGAATAGCCAGCTATAGCCAGCAGAGCCACCGCTATGTGAAGCTCCAGGAGATAGAGTACATAGTGCCCCCCAGCATTAAGAGAGTGGAGGAAGCCTATAGGATCTTCAGCGAAGCCTTGGCTCAATGCACTGAGGTGTATAAGAAGCTTCTTGAAATGGGGATCCCGACCGAAGATGCCCGTTACATATTACCGCATGCCACGCCCACAAAGATCGTAGTCACCATGAACGCCAGAGAGCTGCTCCATGTCTTTGAGCTGAGAACATGCCTTAAGGCCCAATGGGAAATCAGAGCAGTGGCAGAGAAGATGCTGGAGCTCTGCAAGAAGGTTGCGCCAACAATCTTCGAGAAAGCTGGACCTCCATGCGTAAGCAAGGGGATATGCCCGGAGAAGGACTACAAGTGCCCTAAATGGCTTGAATTGAAGGAAAAAGGGCTAGTGAACTAGCTGACCTCCACCTTCTTCCTCAGATCTATAAACCGCTTAGCTTTATGCACGGTTCTAGGCAATGTCCCTCTTGGAACAACCTTCACGTTCACCGAGATACCCAGCCTAGCTCTAATCAAGTTCTCTAAGGACCTCTTAGCGTATTCAGCGTCGGTGCCGTGAGGACACTCCACCTCAAGTGTGACGCTATCCTTGAAACCTACTCTCTGAACGACCACCCTGAACTCGCAGTAGCCAAGGGAATCTCTAACTATTGATTCGAAGCTTGACGGGTAGACTAGCACGCCTTTAATCTTCACCGCTTCATCTATTCTCCCAGAGATTCCCAGAAGCCTGATCAAAGTTCTTCCGCAGCTGCAGCGCTCAACCTCATAGCGAGTGATATCACCAGTTCTAAATCTGATGAGAGGTCTAGCTCTTTTCCGCAGAGTAGTTAGCACTAGTTCTCCCTCCTCCCCGGGGGCAACCGACTCTCCAGTGTGGGGGTCGACAACCTCAACTAGAACGTGATCCTCAGCCACATGCAAGCCGCAGCGCTCGGTGCACTCAGCAGCTAAAGCCCCGAAGATGTCTGAGAGGCCATAGTAGTCGTAGACTTCAGCACCCCACCTACTTTCAATGAGCCTTCTGACGCTGGGAATAGAGGCTCCAGGCTCTCCAGCCAAGAAGATTTTCTTTACGTTCAGCTCATTTAAGGGGAAGCCTCGCTCCTCGGCGACTTCGCTGAGGTAGAGGGCGTAAGAGGGCGTGATCCAAGTGGCAGTTGCCTTGAAGAATTGAAGTGCGAAGAGGAATCTAGAGGAGTCTACTGCTCCAACCCAGATAGAGGTGGCTCCAAGCCTCTGAGCGCCGAGAACGCAAGGACCCCCAACGAAAAGTGCGAAGTTTAAACCATGCACATAAACATCGTTGGGTCGGAGACCAGAAGACCAGAAGAGCCTAGACTCTACATCAATCCACTCTTCGAAATCTTCTCTCGTGAACGGAGAAGGTGTGGGGATGCCAGTGGACCCGCTTGAAGAAGCCACATAGACTACCTCCTCTGGAGGGACAGCAGTCATAACTCCTAGAGGAGGATGTGCTTCAACATCTCTCCTAATATCCTCCTTAGAGATCAAAGGTAGCTTCTCGATATCGGCTAACGAGATGACATCTGATGGATGAATTCCATGAGCTTTGTATAGATCACGGAAGAACCGAGAGTTGCGATAGGCGTATTCGACAGCCCATCTAAGCTGTCGTGATTGGTACTTCTCGATCTCCCTTCTAGGAAGGACCTCAAAGGCATCCCAGTAAGGGTTCACGGCCTATGTCCCCCTCATAGGTGAATGCCTTTTTCACTTCGGCTTTGCAGTATATTACTGTTACTCCTAGATAATGGAGAATTTTATTACTAGAGGGGATAAATCCTCAAGGCTAGCACATATATACTGTTTCAAGGTCTAAGCTTAAGAGTAACCCTTCGAGGTGCTTGCATGTGCAATCGGTCCCACGCACTTTCAGGTTTAGCTCAGACCTTGTGGATAAACTTGAGGAAGAAGCTAGAAGGCAGAGAAGGTCAGTTAACGGCCTAGTGTGCAAGGTGCTGGAGAAATATTTGAACGTGGAAGTTTTCTTGGAGAGATTCGGCTACTTGATCTTTCCTCAAAGCATCTTCGCTAAGCTGCTGGAAAAGGTGGATGTAGAGCTCTTAGAGGAGATCGGCAGGGAAATTGGAGGAGAAACCGCTAGAGAGCTTATTTTGCAGATATGGGGAGAGCTTACTCCTCGGAACTTCTGCAGATATTTAGAGGAAGTGATGTGTGGCTGTGCTCGATGGGCCAACTGCTATATAGATAGAATCGATAGTGGCCTCAAGATCAGGCTTGGCCACGGATATGGAGGGAAGTGGTCGAAACTGCTGAAGATTATGGTGGAGGAGACTGCTAGGCAGATCCCCGGGATGAAGATAAAATTCGACTATGTCTCAGAGTATAGTGTAGTGTTTACGCTCACCGCGGAGTAGGTGAAGCCTTGTGGAGGCTGAGAAGAGTAAGGAGGAGTTGATGCTAGCACTCATTAGAGAGATAGCCTCGTGCAAGAAGTGCGGGCTTTGGAAGAGCAGGAAGAATCCAGTTCCAGGGGAGGGGAGTCTCTACGCTGAGGTGATGTTTGTTGGAGAAGCACCGGGCTACAACGAAGATCTGCAGGGAAGACCCTTTGTGGGAGCTGCAGGGAAGCTTCTCGACAAGCTGATCGAAGAGAGGCTTGGCTTGCAGAGAAGGGATGTTTACATAGCGAATGTCATCAAGTGTAGGCCTCCGAAGAATAGAGATCCTCTGCCAGAAGAGATTGCAAAGTGCACACCTTTTCTAGATAGACAGGTTGAGATTATCTCACCTAGAATCATCGTGACTCTTGGAAGGCACTCAGCAAGGTACATCTTGGGGAAGGCCGGAATCAGCTTTAGGAGTATTGAGGAGGTTAGAGGAAGGGAATTCACTGTTAAGTTTGCAACTCTTTACAAGATGTTCTCCGTACACGTTATTCCTACCTACCACCCGGCTGCAGCTCTCTACAAACCTAACTTAGTAGAGCCCCTAGAGAGGGATTTCGATCTAGTGAGGGAGCTCTTAAAGAGCCTCGGTGATTGAAGGTATTCTAGACACTGCTTTGGAGGAGAGGATTTGCAAGAGGGGGAGGCCTACCGTAGGCTGTTAGACAAGGTGGCAGCTAAAGTAGAAGAAGCTGGGAGGATCTCCTACGAGGAGCTGTTGAAGTGGGCTGGTGAAGAGAGCATAGGAGAGTATACGCTTAGAGTGATACTCCAGGATCTTCTGGATGAGGGGAGAGTGAGGGCCCCAGAGGGCTTCTATGAAGCGGAAAGCATTCTTCTTCCCCCAGCGCCTAAGGTTGTTGAGTATGCCAAAACCGAAAAGGAAAAGGTGAAGGTAGAAGAGGCTGCTGAGGAGCTTATCAAGGAACACGAAGTTCATGAAGTTGAAGAAGCCGTTGAACAGCCTCCGCTTGAAGAGGAAAAGCGTAAAGAAACAATAACTCCAGCTGTTCTTGAAGCAGAGGTGAGTGATGAGCTGGAGAAGGCAGTTGAGTACTTGTCGAGTTATTGGAGTGTTGGGGTGCTGAGGTTTCTCTCGGATTTAAAGAAGATGGGAGTTGAAGATCCTCAACAAGTTCTCGTGAAGCTGAAGGAAAGGGGCTTCATAGAGGTCGTTGAACCAGGAGTTGTAAATGCTACTGATAAGCTTCCTAGAATTAGGAAGCCTAGGCTTTTGGCAGAGTTCACTATCTAGAATACAATTTCTGGGCATGAAAGGACAGAAGCTTTTTTGGGTAAGGTTAAATGGGAGGGAATTCCTCCTAGAGAAGATGCTACGTGAATGGTGTGGTGATGGAAATCTTGACGGAAGAGCAGGAAAAGAAGGCAATAGGCATCTTTCACGGCGAAGCTAAGGTAGGGGAGATCCTCGGAGGCTTCACCCAGATAACCCTGTCTCCAAGTGATTTCTCGAGCCCGGTCTCGCTGCAGATGGCGCTCAGCAGAATCTATGAGTCTATGATGAAGGCACTGGAGCAAGGGCCCAAGAAGAAGTATGTTGCAGAGATTCGATTCACCGATAGTTTGGGCAATCCAGTAGTGTTCGCCGTTGATCTCGGGGAGAAGCCGCCACCCTTCTCTAAGAAGCAACTCAAGGCAAGGGTGATGGTAGAGGTCTTCGAGGAGGAGTTTGAGGAGCACTAGAGGAAGAGGAGCTATGTCTAGCGGGCAGCGTAAAGCTGCGCGAGAGTGGTCTAAGGAGTTTGAAGTAGAGGGGCACCTGATAGACTCGATGATCCTCAGCAGAATATTCGATAGGATCATGGATCTTGGAGGAGATTTTGAAGTCCTGGAGTTCCGGATTGGCAAGAGAAAGACTGACTACAGTTATGCTAAGCTTCTCGTAAAAGCCCGCAGTGAAGAGCATTTAAAGGTTCTAACTAAGGAGCTTCACCAGCTTGGAGCTGTTCCCACAGAGTACGAGGAGCCAACTCTCAAGCCAGCTCCTCAAGACATGGTCGCACCAGATGGATTTTATGTGACCACGAACCACCCTACCTTCATCTACTTGAAGGGAAGGTGGGTTGAAGTTGAAGGCATTGAGATGGATAAAGTGATAGTCGTCTCTCCAGATAAGGAGAGAGCCATATGCAAAAAGTTGAGAGATCTCAAGAAGGGAAATCTAGTTGTTGTAGGAGAAAGAGGTGTGAAGGTTAAGCCTCCCGAGAGACCTCGTGAGGGAGTTGGAGTCTTCGAATTTATGGGCAGCAAGACTTCCAGCGAGAAACCTGCAGCAGCCATCATTAGGAGTATAGCTAGAGATATTCACGCCATAAAGAAACAGCAGGGGAAGGTGGTGGTTGTAGCTGGACCCGCGGTGGTTCATACGGGGGCTGCTCCTCACCTAGCAAAGATCATAGCTATGGGCTATGTTGACGCGCTTCTCACGGGTAATGCGCTGGCCGTCCACGATATCGAGTATGCGCTCTATGGCACTTCACTTGGAGTGAGAGTTGACGATGGGCAGCCAGTTCCCGGAGGCAATAGGAACCATCTTTCAGCTATCAACGAAGTCTACAAAGCTGGCTCCATTAAGAGGATGGTCAAGCTAGGCATCTTAAAGAAGGGAATCATGTATGAGTGTGTGAAAAGAGGAATACCGTTCGTTCTGGCTGGATCTATAAGGGATGATGGTCCTCTACCCGAGGTAATCACAGATGTGGTCAAAGCGCAGGATGAGTATCGCAAGCATCTTCGAAGTGCAGACTTGGTCTTGATGCTAGGCACCATGCTGCACTCAATAGCTGTGGGGAACATGCTTCCCTCAACAGTTAAGGTAGTTTGCGTTGACATCAACCCAGCAGTGGTAATCAAGCTCATGGATCGGGGAACGGCGCAAGCTGTTGGTGTGGTGTCGGATATAGGGGCTTTTCTCCCGCTGCTGGCAGCTGAGCTTGAAAGGCTAAGAGGTTCTTGAGCTGCTGGGTGTTTGTATATATCCTTCAAGCGATAAATAGTTCTCCTAAGAGCTTTGGCGGAGTGGAGTAGGCTTGAGTGCTGTTCCGAAGAGGTTAGCGGCAGTCTACATGGAGCGCTGCATAGGCTGCTATTCATGCATGCTGGCGTGCAGCCGGTATAGGATGAGGAGCCTCTCCCTAGAGAAGAGCGCCATACAGATTAGGACTGCCGGAGGTATTGAGAGAGGCTTCATAGCAGTTGTCTGTCGAGCATGTGCAGATCCCCCCTGCGCTAAGGTTTGTGAACCAAAGGCGTTGAAACCTAGGAAGGGAGGAGGAGTCATCTTCAACCCAAAGCTTTGCACTGGCTGCGGCAAATGCGTGGAAGCCTGCATCATAGGTGCGGTGGTATGGGATGAAGAACGCAGAATGCCCATCATCTGCACCCACTGTGGGCTCTGTGTGGACTTCTGCCCTCATGGTATCCTTCGACTAGAGCCTGTTGAAAAGGAGGTGATCTGGTAATGGCGTACAAGCTGGAGGAGAAGCTCTCCAAGGTGCTCTACATAGACCTCACCGAGCAGAAGTATGAGATCACTGACAGACCTGACCTCTTTGACAAGTACTTGGGAGGAGCAGGGGTAGCAGCCAAGCTCCTTGAGGAGGAGTGCCCTAAAGGTATGGACCCACTGGGGCCAGACAACCCGATAATCCTCGCTGTAGGACCTCTGACGACGCTCTATCCATGCATGTCTAAGACGGTTGCCATGTTTAAGTCACCTCTGACGGGGAACTTAGGGGAAAGCCACACTGGTGGGCGTTCAGCACTAGCGATAAGGCTTGCAGGCTATGGAGCAATCGTGATCAAGGGAGCAGCAGACAAGCCCATCTACCTGTCGATCTTCAATGATAAAGTGGAGTTCAAGGATGCCTCCGTTCTCTGGGGGATGAGAACCACCTACTCCGTGGGGAGAGTTCTCAGAGAGGTGGAGCCCGGCTCTGGTAGGAGGACTATCATGAGGATAGGGCTTGCCGGAGAGAGGCTGGTAAGGTTCTCCAACGTGGCAGTGGAGACCTTCCGCCACTTTGGTCGTCAAGGCTTAGGGGCAGTCATGGGGAGCAAGAGGTTGAAAGCCTTGGTAATTGGAGGAACTGGGGAAATTGCTATAGCTAAGCTCAAGGACTATATCAAGGCCTACAAGGAGCTATACGACTTGGTGACCAAGACGCCGGCTATGATGAAGTATCGCGACTATGGGACGGCAGTAAACGTACTCGCTTTGAACACTATAGGGGCTTTGCCCACACGGAATTTGCAAGCGACAAAGTTTGAGTACGCGGAGAACATCTGCGGAGAAAAGCTCGCTGAGACGCTGCTATCCAGAAGGCTTGCTTGCTCACACTGTCCGATAGGGTGCATCCATATAGCCGAGGTGAAGGTCAAGTTTGCACCCTTCCACGCCTATGAGACGCTGCTAGTGCCCTATGACTATGAACCCATCTACGCTATGGGCTCAATGCTGGGAATCGGAGATGCTATAGGGATGCTGAGGCTCCTCGAACGGGCGGAGGCTCTTGGACTGGACGCCATGTCAGCTGGAGTAGCCATGGCGTGGGCCACTGAAGCCTTCGAGAGAGGAATCATAACAGCCAACGAAACCAACGGCTTAACCCTACGATGGGGAGACGTGGACACCTACATCAAGTTCCTAGACAACCTAGTGGAAATGGTCAATGACTTCTATCGAGCTTTGGCTATGGGAACGGAGCACGCAGCTTCTGTGTATGGAGGTTTAGACTTCGCATTGACCTTTGGAGGTAACGAGATGCCGGGATATCATGTGGGGCCAACCACTATTGTGGGCTTCATAGTCGGAGCGAGACACAGCCACTTAGACAATGCTGGCTACAGCGTGGATGAGAAAGCGTTGAAGAAGCCCATGAACCTCGAGGAGAGAGTAGATAGGATAGTCGCAGAGGAGCAGTGGAGGTGCGTCCTCTCAAGCCTTGTAGCATGCTTCTTCGCTAGGGGAGTCTACACTCCTGATAAGGTGGTGAAACTGCTGGAGATACACGGCTACAGCGTCACCGAAGATGACCTAAAGAAGCTCGGTAAGGAGATCCACCTAATGAAATATAGGTTTAAGCTTCGCGAAGGCTTTAGCTTAGAGCGCATACGCATCCCTAAGAGAGTCTTCGAAACTCCGACACCTCATGGGACACTCAAGGAGGAGGATCTACGCTGGATGATTAGGAGGTTCTACGAGAAGGCAGGGATCTTAGAGCTAGCGACCTCAAGTTAAGGTCCAGCGCGCTTCCTATCTTTTTGCTTCACCTTTTTTGCGGCCTCACGGCTTTACGCAGAACTTTAGCGAGCACACGGTCACTTACTCTGAAAATCCGATTAGCCCTATCGTACACTAAATCGTCTGGAGGGGCATACCTCACATCAAGCTTAATCTTTAAGGCGTTTTTAAGAGCCTCCTTCTCAAGAGGATTTTTCACCCTTCGAAGTGCGATTTCCTTGGCTACCCGCACGCTAATATAGTGCTTTATGAAAGACTTCAGCTCTTTTTCACAATCAGGGAACTCTTCGAGGGCTTTATGATAGATTGCAGTGAACTCCTCTAGGTCATCCCTGAAGTCCAACACGTACTCGTAGACAGGAACCCGCAATACGTCGAAGAGCCTACTCTTCTCCACTTCCCCGAAGTGTTCAGCAATGACTTCTTTGATAGATGCTCCAGAAGTCACTTCACGATATGCTTGCTCAGCTTTGATCTCCTCTTCAAAAATCCTTTGAAAGTTCTCGTGTAAATCCTCCTCCACCAAGCCTAAACCCCTGATGCCTGTAAGGTACACGGCTAGAAGCTCCTTTCTTGCACCTTCATGCTTGGAGATAGGGTTTAACCTCTTATCCTCGTAGAGCTCTATGAGGAAAGCTATCAACTCCTCTCTAGATTTGATCTCTCCGGAGAGAACCTTGCTCACTAGCTCTACGCAAGCCTCTCTACGAATCCTTGAAGCAGCGCCGTGCAAGGTTTGAGAACACCTCTTCTAGCCAGCCTAGAGGGAGAAGAGGTTGAGGCCAGTTACCTCGTCATAAGCTCTCTCGAGAACCACCCCAGCAACCTCTTGTAGGTGGATTTCGGCGGCGAATACCCTTGTACCTGGAGCGAGATGTCCTCCATAGGTGTTGCCCTCTCTATCAGCCAGCACTATGTGGCAGTGGATGAGCAGCTCTCCCTTGAACTTCGAGATATTGCCTATACACGACACAATCTCTAAGGGCTTTTCCACGGCGAAGTCGAGGTACTCCTTCTTTTCTTGGTCGTAGTACCTAAGCTTGGCCTGCTTAACTGCCCCTATGATTGTGAAGTATCCAGCTTGGATATCCAGTTCCTCAGCAAGGGACTTTATAGCTTGCAGTAGATCCGAGTTGTAGGGCAGTTTGCCTATGAAGACTCGCCCGAGCCGTCCTTCAACAACCTTGCTCATGAAGAGCACCAGTTAAGGTTTAGCTTGCTGATAGCTTATACGCTTTGCCTTGCCTGAAAGGCTCTTACAAACTTTAATTAAGCGGTTAGCTTCTAAGGTAAAGAACCAATAAAAACGCTGAAAAGGGGGTTGAGCTTTGAGCGCTGTTGCTGACAAGCTGGAGGCTTGGAGGGAGCGGGTGGCAGAGCTGAGGAAGGCTGCGCAGTTCAGCGATGACGAGGCTATGAAAAGGCTGCTGGCAGAGGTGGGCTTAGAGGGCGTAGTCTCCCCTGAAGCTCTAAGGGGCTGCGCCATAGAGCCCTTAGTGGTCGCTGTAGCTAGGATTAGACCTGTTAGAGGAGCAGTGGCTGCGCTGCGTAGAGGATTTTATGCAAACCTTAGAGGAGGCATTGCCAATAAGGACGAGGCAATAAGCCTTTGGAAGAAGGCCGCTGGAAAGATCATCGAGTTCACCAATCGGAAGATGCAGGAGTGGGGTGCTGATGCTGGAGATGTCTTGGCGAGGGCTTTCCTATGCATAGTGAAGGCTTCTAAGGAAGGGCAAGTGTGCTTGTATCCAGCCAAGGTGTTCTGCGAGTTCTTGAGGATTAGTGATCGAGCTACAGCTGAGGCATCGATAGCCTAGCTTTAAACTGCTCGCACACTCTTTCTCTTAACATCTTCAACTCTGCTTCTAAGCCTGCAGAAGCTGCAGATGGTGCCACTGGTAGGCATGCCGCAGATGGCGCATCTGGAGATAACACCTTCTGCCCGCTCAACTAGGAGGGGCTTCAATTTCTTCACATAGAACCTCATGAACCTCAATTTAAACCCTGGATAGAGTTCCTCCAGCCTCCTCGTCGCCTCCTTCATCCTGGTGGTGGTAGCCCCCTTAGAGTAGGGGCACTTCACCGTAGTTGATGGAAGCTTTAGTATCTGAGCGTAGAGCCGCGCCTCGCTTTCATAGGACTCATAGAGAGGCTTAATCCTCCTTGCAAATCCATTCTCCTCAGGCAGTACAGGCCCACCCTTGCGGAGAGCTTCAAAGTCGCCTAGCGACATGTTGTGCAGAGCCACTGAGAACTCGTCGTCGAGGTTATGTCCTACAGCTAAGACATTAGCTCTGAGAGCTAGTGTCTCCGCGTTTAGGATGTACCTCTTCACCATGCCGCAGATGGAGCAGATAGGTCTTAGGAGGGCTCTTCTATGGGCGTGAAGCTCCTCTATGGTGAAGCCATAGTTATCTCTCAAGGGAACTATCACTAAGGGGAGTCCCAGCAGCTTAGCTAGGTTTTTAGCTGCTCTAAGAGAGGCATCAGAGTAGCTTGGAATTCCCAGGTCTATATGCAGCCCAACGAACTCCAGCCCCTTAAAGAAGTTTACCATCACATGAGCCATTGCCGCACTGTCCTTTCCGCCAGAGATTGCAAGGACAACGCGCCGCGCACCCCTCAGCATTCGATATCTCTCAACGCAGTCGCAAACCCTCTTGGCGAAGTACTCGACGTAGTGCTGTTCGCAGAGACTTAAACCAGAGTAGTGGAGAACCACTCTTGCAGGTCTATCGCATTTCCTGCACTTCACAGAAAGTCCCTCTACCCGGCTAACTTCTCCTTGACAGCTGGCTTGCATAGATAGTTGCGTCTCCGGAGACTATATAGGATATAGCTGACGCGAGCATGATGGGCACCAACAAGTTGTAGTTCCCAGTCATTTCGCACACCATAATTATCGAAGCCACTGGGACCTTTCCAGCGGCAGCGAAGAAGGACGCCATCCCTACGAGGGCATAAGCTGCTGGCTGAGTTACTATCGCGGGGGCCATTAGGGCGAAAAGCTTGCCTAGAGCCCCTCCAAGCATGGCACCTATGAAAAGCGACGGTGCAAATACTCCTCCGCTGCCCCCAGAGCTTATCGTGAAGGAGGTTGCGAAAATCTTGCTAAAGGCTAGGATCAGCATCAAAGTGAGGGGCAGATTACCACAGAGGGCTTCTTGAACATAATCATAACCCATTCCGAGAACTTGAGGTGTGAAGAAGGCGAGAATTCCTAGAAGGCCAGCTCCTATGACTGGCTTCAAATGAGGAATAGCCGGAATTTTGTCGAAGAAAGCGTATTTGAGTCCATAGAACACCTTGACATACAGGATGGCAACCAATCCGGAGGCAAAACCCAGTAGAGCGAAGAACAGCAGCTCCTCCAAGGATTTAAAGATGTAAGGGGGACACTTGAAGATTGGCCCCCAGCCAACCACGGAGGAGAAAATGGAGTAGCCGACGATTGAGGAGATAAGCGCAGGCATGAGCCCCTCAACCTCCAAGTCCCTTCTATAGAGGACTTCCACACCGAAGATGGAGGCGCCTAGAGGTGCTTTGAAGATGCTCCCTATACCAGAGGCAGCGCCGCACACTATGAGGATACGTCTATCTTGAGCAGATAGATGAAGGCGTGATGCAAGAGCTGAAGCTACTCCAGATGCTATCAAAGCAATAGGCCCTTCTCGGCCAGCACTTCCACCAGATCCGATAGTAATTGAGGATGCAACCGTTTTTATGAAGGGAACAGCAGATCTTATCTTACCCCACTTGACATGGAAAGCCTCAATAAAGGCATCCGTTCCATGTCCTTCAGCTTCTGGAGCATAGTGAAAGACTAAGAACCCGGAGATAGCACCCCCTATGATCAACGATAGCTGCACTCCCAGAGGAAGACTCCACAGCTGCTTGAAAATCCAGCCACAAAGTTCTAAGAGGTAGTAGAAGGTGAGGGCGGCTAATCCCCCTACGACGCCTATAATAGAGCCTAACACCACCCACTTCTCAAGGTACTCGAAGGTCCCAAGCCTTAAGCCAGCTCTCCGGAGGATCTCCCGCAGCCTCAGTAGCAGCGGCATCGAGCTACTGCTCCATGTAGAAGCTTTTAACACAGTAAAGAAAAAACACCTATAAGCATTGTCTTCATAAAGTTGAACCACGCGGGGTGCTATAGTGAAGATCATCATCTTCGGCGGAGGGGGCGTTGGAGAGAGCACTGCCAAGCTCTTGATAAGACACGGACATCATGTGGTAATAATAGATAGGAGCAAGGAAGTATGCGAGCACCTTGCTAGCGACCTTCCAGAAGCTGACGTCTTGGTGGGTCAAGCAACCTCGCCAGTGGTTTTAAAGAGAGCAGGCATCAGCAATGCAGACGTTTTCGTAGCCGTAACTGGAAGCGATGAAGCCAACGTGATGTCGGCGATTCTCGCCAAGACCATGGGAGCGAAGAAGGTGATTGTGAGAGTTAAGGATCCGACGTATGTGGAGATCTGTAAGCTGCTGGGCTTAAATGAGATTGTAAATCCATCGGAGTCTACAGCCATTAGAATCGACGCTAAGATCAGGGGGTTGAAGCTGGCTGAAGCCTTGGAGATGATTGAGAAGTACATCGATATCGAGGAGATAGCTGTGGATGAGCGCTGCAAGTACATGTACTGTAACATAG
>JAGHCH010000009.1 GCA_021160575.1 Thermoproteota archaeon
GATTCACTGAGAGTCTGTAACCGATAGCTCTGGGTCAACTTCGCTCTTTCAATTCTCTTTTAATGAGATTCTGAAAGCTTATATGGGGGTTATTGAAGCTGGCCTTGCAGTTATTGGTGTGTTGTCTCTCTTTATATTGGTTTATGATGCTCTATCTTGCGGGAGGGTGATGGATCGGGGGATTTAATGGAGTTCTCCCTTGTTGGAGGCTTCTCGTCCTTTGTCTGGGGGGAGCGCCTTGAAGGTGATCCAGCCGTAGCCAGCTGTTCTGTTACCTCCCACATTGGTGTGCTCTGCCATCTTAAGGAGCTGATGGGTGATTCTAGCCATCTTCCGGTCGTAAGTGTCCTCAGCTAGAGAATAGTAGGCTGTGCCGGTGAAGCCTATGGCGAAGACGCCTTTAACCGGGTGCTCGTAGTAGCGGTGAGTCTTAATGTTCTTCAGCCTCGAAATCAGAATAGGGTGCTGCTGCAGCCACTCCAAGTAGTCGCTGCTAAACTTGGGTTTCAAGTAGCTATTCCAGGTGTTGTAGAGGTTAGTGAACAGATGAACAGGGTCAGGGAGGGGCAAAACTCTAACCTGCTCTGCTCTTCTCACTGCCTTTGGAATATGCACTCTGAAGAAGGTGGGTGTGATGAATTGTATGGAGAACTTCTCTATTGCTTCGGCTTCTTGGAGGTGTTGGGGGGTAACTTGTTGGAGGAGTATTTCATTTATGGTGGCTTTACCGGAGCCTAGTGGGATTTCTCCTTGGAGGTTGAGGAGAGAGTGGCAGAGGATTTGTGGTAAGTCTTCGCGTAGAAATGTCGCCGTTATGGTGAAGTACGCGTTTTCCGGGATTTCTCTGTGGTATAAGCATAGCTTCTCTTGGAGGGTGTGGGGAGGTTTTATGGAGAAGGAGGCGGGGCTGCCTTTCTCTTGGTGTAGCTTTTCCGCGAGTTCGGGGTTAGACAACCTTAGGAGTGTGTAGATGAGGCCTCGGACGAGATATCCAGTGTAGCTTCGCGGCTGTGCAGCTATCTTGTTGACGGCGGTTAGGTTGATAGTGAGGCAGCTGATCATTCGAGGACCTCCACTATATTTTTATCTTGGAGATGATGGCGGGTATTTCGGTCTTCGATGACAGGAGTCTTAGAGATTCAAAGGCTAATCTTCTGGTTAGGGGGGAGCCTTCAGGTCGCAGCAAGCTGGCGGCGAGGTTGTCGCAGAGCTGGATAGGGACGGAGGTTATGGCTACCCATCGGTGAAGATTCCGTTCAACGTATTTCTTTATGACATAGTGTTCAATGGCATTCCATAGAGTGCCTATGTCTAGGGTTTCAAGCGCATCGTGTAGGGTTTCTGCCTCTATTGAAAAGCCTGTGTGCCGCTTGATGGCGAGGGAGAGTTCTTTGAGGTCTTCTTCAGAATTTTTAGGGAGTCCTAGCTTTCCGTGGAGGAGGCTGATGATTTCGTCTCTCTTGTATATGATGACGTCGAAGTTTCGCATTGCTTGATGGTGCGTTAGGATTGCGTTACTGTAGAGGAGGAGTAGATCCTCGTTTTCTGGGAGGATTGGACGTGCTATTTTGAAGAAGATGTATGCGCTGGGTATTTCGTGGAAGGGGAAGCTTAGGCGCTTTGCTGGTTGTTGATAGCCTTTGAGGGCTTTTCCTATATCGTGTAGAAGGCATGCGAGCTTGGAAATTCGGTAAATTGCCTCTTCATTAGGTGTGAAAGCAGAGAGCTTGTTGTAGAGAATTTTGGCGTAGGGTTTGCCGTAGATCTTATTGAAGAGTGTAGTGGTTAATACTGAGTGGTCTACTAGGTACTCTCCTTCAAAGCTCATTAAAGCCATGCAGTGAAACCCTCCTCTCTACTGTAAGCTTCTGGTTTTGCCACGAGGGCTCTGAAGAGGACTCTGCGTCCATCTTTGAAGATATACCCTTGCGAGTAAAATTGGTCTAGCTCCTTGAAGCTGAGAGCTGTTACTTCGGTTACGTCGTCTTTTTCTCGCTCAACGATGGCCACGAGCTTATCGTTGGCTAGCTGCAGTGCTGAGGAGAGCTTCTTATGGTTGACTGGACGGATCGCTTTAGGATCCACTTGGAGGCCGAGCGCAGAAGGTCTGGCTGGGACGAACATGTCTTCTCTGAAGTGTATTGTAGCGCCTACTTCGAGGGGCTCTTTTACAATCAGCACAGGGATCTCTATGGAGTCTCTCACTAGGCTTCGAAGATGCCTAATGTAGGTTAGTGCTCTTTTAGCATCAGTGGTTGGATCCAGCATGGTGCGGAGTATTATGCTTAAAGTTCTGTCGAAGCTCAAGCCCTCTAAGTGGTAGATTCTCTCAGCTATCTTGTTGTAAGGTAGTAAGTTGTTCACCCTAGCTGAGGCGGGAATCCTCCATGAGATTTCAAGCCCCTCATTCTTAGCTTGAGCGAGAAACTGAACAGTAGCTTGCGTGAACTGCAGTGAGTATACGTGGGCGTAGAGGTGGGAGGTGTTTTGCTCGTAGCTCGTGTCGTAGACTATGTGGATCGCGAAGTATTCTGCTGGAGTTCTATCAATTTTTCTGCCCACGCGCCCGATGCGTTGGACTAGGGAAGCTATGGGAGCTGCATCGGAGATTAGCATGTCGAAGTCTAGGTTTACTCCGACCTCTATGACCTGCGTGGACACGACGATAGCGTCTCCGCTCTGCATCCTCTTTTGGATCTCGCGGATTTTCTGTCCCTTGTCTTGAGACGTAAACTGGGAGTGCAAGAGAATGGGGGACAGCCCCCTCTCCCTGAGATCATGGCATATCTGTACCGCGCTTCGGATGTTGTTGCATGCAACTAGGATGTTACAGGATCCAGCTTCCTTTAAGCATAAGTTAAGGGCCTTCTGCGTAAAGCCCTCTGCTCTATGAATGAAAGTCTTGTAAAGTCTATCGAGCAAAGGATCGGTGAAATCCCTGTCGTTCACCACGATTTTTGTCCCGTTTCTAGTGGAGCCAGCAGAGCTGGATGCGTCATAGCTTAGGATGTAGAGACTGCTAGCCCTACAGTGGGTTTTGAGAGCGTTAAGGGCGTCATGCCGCGGGGTTGCGGTTTCTAGGATTACAGGGGTTCTAGCTTCTAGTAAATCTCTCACCATGCAAGTTAGAGAGGTCCAAGCCTTCGAGACAAAGTCTCTTTCCACGCTTCCAGGATCTCCTGGTGCTAGTAAGTGATATTCATCAATCACGTTTA
>JAGHCH010000127.1 GCA_021160575.1 Thermoproteota archaeon
CTGAAGGCCCGCAATGTTTTGGTGAACTATGATGTGGAGGAGCTTCAGTGTGATTTGACAGCTGTTGAAGAGCTGCTGGGGAAGAGTGGCTGAGTGTTGAGGGCGGTTTGCAATACTGCTGTGCTGATTGCGCTTGAGCGTATAGGTAGGCTTGAGCTTCTTGAGGTGTTATTTGATGATGTGGTGGTGCCGGATGCTGTAGCTCGAGAATATGGTGAAGGGCTTCCTCGCTGGGTGCGCAGAGTGGCTGTCGGGGATAGGCGTCTTGTGGAGATGCTCAGGGAGGTTCTTCATGTGGGGGAGGCTGAAGCCATAGCTCTTGCGCTGGAGGTTGACGCTGATGTGGTGCTCCTTGATGATAAGAGAGCTAGGCTGGCTGCCCGTCGACTGGGGTTGAGGCTTCTTGGAACAGTGGGGGTTTTGGTTTTAGCTAAGAAGAGGGGTTTGATTACAAGTTTGGAGGATGCGTTGAGGCAGCTAGTTGAGCGGTCATTTTGGCTTTCAAGGGATGTTGTGGATGAAGCACTTGAGAGGGCGAAGAAGAATTGCTAGGGCTTGTCCCGCTATAATGCTGTACGGCTCTTCTCGCTGGATGCGTGTTTTTAGGTGGGTTCACTTAATCTTGGCTGGATGTGGCAGTGTGAACTCCTTTGGGGTGCGGCTTCTCCTAGTGGTGGTTGTCCTCGCTGCTATTTCTTCAGCTGTTGCATGCGCTGAGTTGAAGGCGGTTGAGGTTAACTGGGTTCAGTTCAGTGATCTGAGCTCTGGCGGCGATGAGGCTTATGGTGTTTGTGTGCATGGTGATTACGTGTTTGTGGTTGGCGTTGATGCTGCTCCAAGTGAGCCTTGCTTTCTTCGATGATGGTCGAATTCAATTGGATCCTTGGGAGTTGATGTAGTACAGCCGCGTTTATCCGTTGTGTGTTGCTGGTTTGGGACTGGCAGGGGTATAAGTTAAGAGCCGAGGAGGAGTCAACCATTAAGGTTCTACTAGCGGCTCTTTAACTTCTCTTGAGGGGGTTCTCCACTATGATGCCGTAGCGTGGAGCCACTTTCTCCACGTGTTCGTCGTTTGAAATGATCACGGGGATCCTGTTTTCTCGGGCTGTGGCTATTAGGATGCCGTCTCCTAAGGGGATGTTGTTTTCGAGGGCTAGCTCTATTCCCTTGATGGATGGTGGGGTTGGCGACAGTATCTCTAGGGCTGCCGACATCTTCTCCAGTATTGCTCTTCGAGGTCTAACTCTGTACGTCCAGTAGAGGACGTTGTATGCTTCAAGGATCGTCGTATGCGTTATGTAGAGTTCAAGCTCGCCGTAGGCGGCTTTCTCGATTAGAGCTTTGCAGGGCTTGTTGTGGGGGGAGAGGTCGTAGAGGGCGTAGGAGAAGATGTCTGCATCTAGCAGCCTCAACGCTTTCTCCCACCCACCCTGTGCTTAGCCTCGGCTGCGTCCAGCTCTGCGAGGCGTGGATCCCCTTGCAGCTTTATCTGATTAAACTTCTCCAGAGCCTCCAGCCTCTCATCGTACACTGGTCTAAGCTCTATGATGCTCCCCTTCAAGCTGACGGCTAGTCTCCGTGTCTTCAAAGCTCTCCTAATATCAGATGGTATGGTCACTCTGCCCCTTTCATCCATTTCGACGATGGTTCCCATTCCCACTACCCACACCCACTTAATCTTACGGGCACATATAAGGCTTCATCTCCTCTAAAGTTGCAGTCAGCAGCGCTTCCTTTCAGCTATGTTTGTTTACCAGCTTTCTGAAGGAGTACCCGCTTTTTCAAAAGTTTCTGGCCTCTGCTTTCGAAGCTCTGCAATCCACCGATGGCAGCCACAACTTAGTTATCTAATGTTTTTTTTGCGAGGATGTCTGCTGGAGGTTGGCTGAAGCTTTTTCTTGTGGAATGTTAAATGGTTAGTAGCAGCAGGGGCATGTGGTGGGCGTTGAAGGTTGAGGAAGACTCTTAGAGATCTTGTGGTGAAGAGGTCTGAGGTGCTTGAGAGCAAGCTTTACAGTCTTCTTGAGAAGTTCGTGAGGTTTGATGTGGAGTCCGGTGAAGCCGTGTTTGAAGAGGATTTCAAGGAGCTTCCCCTGGAGAGGAAAGTGCTGGTTCTCCTGCTGGCACAGAGGGCTTTAAAGCTCTTGGATTGGACAAAGGACGCCAACCTCTCCACGGGGGAGATAGCTAAACGGGTTGATGAACCTTTGAGCTCGGTGGAAGAGGTTCTCAAGAGCTTGGTGGAGGGTGATCTCGTCAAAGTTGATTCTGCTGGAAGGTACTTTGTGGAGCTATCCGCCTTGGATGCGATAGCTGAATTCTTTGAGAGGGTTATGTATACGATGTAGGCTCCGGGTGTTCTTCAGAGGTTTTAAAGCGGAATAGGTTTATGTGTTCTTGTAGTTCATTCTATACTCCTAGGTTGCTGGTGAGGTGGAATTCAACGGGTTATAGGATCACTGGAAAAGCCGATTTAAACGCTGAAGACTTCTTCGTTGAGGTGGAAGCCCCCGAGGTTGCTGAGCGGTGGCGCCCCGGGAGCTTTGTGATTCTACTGCTTCACGAGAAGGGGGAGCGGATCCCCCTTTCCGTTCAGAAAGTCCGTGATGGAAGGCTTTCACTGCTTGTGAAAAGGCTTGGGAAGTCTTCGTGGCAGCTCTACAGGGAGTATGGCGTGGGCAGCGAGGTAGCCCACCTTGCGGGTCCTCTCGGCAAACCCATTGAGCTGAAGGAGTATGGCAACGTAGTCGTGGTCTCAGATCTTGTGTGCGGCCATGCTGAGAACTACGCTATTTCAAGTGCCTTGAGGGAAATCAATGGCAACTACGTAATCTCTATTCAGAGCTTCAAGGATAGAAGCGAGGTTTACCCGGAGGAGTTTCTGACAAAAGATGTCTGCCATGAATTCTGGCTGACCACCTTGAATGGCTCAGCTGGCATTAAGGGGCATTTCCTCGACGTAGTAGCTAAGCTCTTGGAGGAAAGGGATATCGACATCATCTTTGGCGGGGGAGAGCTGGCCTCTCTGTGGAGGTTAGCTGAGCTCACTAAACCCTACGGCATCCCAACTATTGTAACTGTCCGTCAGATCATGGTCGACGGCACCGGCATGTGCGGTTCCTGCAGAGTTCTAGTGGACGGCAAGATCAAGTTCGCATGCGTTGATGGACCGATGTTCGATGCTCACAAGGTAAGCTTCGAAGACGCGCTGAGGAGGCTTACACGGTTCGAGCGCGAGGAGAAGCTGGCCTTGGAGAGGTACTTGAGGGGAGGTGCGCCGTGAAGGAAGCGGTGACCGCCAGGAGGGTTCCCACCCCTGAGAGACCTCCCGAGCAGAGGCTCCGCGACTTCGATGAAGTTAACCTGGGCTACACCTTTGAGCTTGCAGTGGAGGAGGCTAAGCGCTGCCTTCAGTGTCCCGTGGAGGAGGCGCCATGCGCTAAGGCTTGCCCAGTGCACATCAAGATTCCCTTGTTCATCGAGAAGCTGAGGCGCTACAGCGATGCTAGGACAGCGGTCAAGGAGGCTCTAAGGGTTATCTGGAGAGATAACCTGCTGCCAGCTATTACTGGGAGGGTTTGCCCTCAGGAGCTGCTCTGTGAAGCTGCCTGCGCTAAGGGGAGAGTGGGCGAGCCAATTAACATAGGAAAGCTGGAGCGCTTTGTAGCGGACTACGCTAGGGAGCACGGCATCGATGACGAGCTCCTCGAGGAGCAGCTTCCACGTGTTGAGGCGAAGAGAGGCAGGGTGGCTGTCATAGGGGCTGGCCCCTCAAGCTTGACGTGCGCCTCTGAGCTGGCGAAGATAGGCTACAAGGTCACCATCTTCGAAGCCTTACATAAGCCGGGTGGAGTCCTGCTCTTCGGAGTCCCCGAGTTCAGATTGCCGAAGAAGGTGCTTGAAAAAGAGGTTGAGAGGCTGAAGAGGCTAGGCGTGGAGTTCAAGCTCAATTGCATCGTCGGGAAGACGATCACCCTCGATGAGATCAGAAGGGAGTATGACGCCGTCTTCATAGCCACCGGAGCTGGCACACCCAAGCTTCTCAACATCCCCGGCATCCTCCTAAACGACGTCTACTCCGCCAACGAGTTCCTCACAAGAGTGAACTTGATGAAAGCCCACAAGTTCCCAGAGTACGATACCCCGGTACGTGTAGGCCGCAAGGTCATCGTCATAGGCGCTGGCAACACCGCCATGGATGCCGCTAGAACTGCTAGAAGACTGGGCGCTGAAGTCATCATCGCCTACCGGAGGGGACGGGAAGACGTCACTGCAAGAGCTGAGGAAGTTCGGCACGCCTTGGAGGAGGGAGTTCGCTTCATGTTCTTTGTAACCCCTATAGAGATCCTCGGCGACGAGCGCGGCAACGTCAGGGCTGTGAAGTTCATGAAGATGAAGCCCCTCGAGGAGAGGAATAGAGAGAGCAAGAGGAAGATCATGCCGACTGGTGAAACCGTGGTAGTTGAAGCCGACACGGTGATCATCGCCATAGGCCTGGTACCCAACAAGCTCATCTGGGAGAACGTCCCGGAGCTTGAGGTCACCTCTGAGGGGACTTTGAAGGTTGACGGAGACTTGATGACTTCCATTCCCGGAGTCTTTGCTGGAGGCGATATAGTTAGGGGGGAGGCAACGGTTATTGAGGGGATGGGTGACGGGAGGAAAGCAGCAAAAGCTATTCACCAGTACATCCAGAGGAGCAAGCATCAGCAAGCTATACTAAAAGTATAAAAAGCTTTTTTGCCCCGTTTATACTCTGAGGTGCCATGAAGGTGAGCAGTAGACGCTATCCAGTTAATATTCCCGGAGACCTCTACGAGAAGCTGCGCAAGGCAGCTGATGAAGAGGGAGTCACCATACATGCCGTGATTCTCAATGCGATCAAGTACTATTTGGAGAAGAGAGGTGGAGAGGATAGGCTGGCAGCTCTTGAGCAGCGTGTGGCGAAGCTGGAAAAGGGGTTTGAGGAGATGAGGTCGGCGCTGGACGCTGTTATCAAGAGGCTCGTAGGCTTAGAGAGGCGGTATAGCAGGTTGAGGCCCTACTAGGAATTTCAAGGAGGTTTTCCCTCTTGGAGGACTTGAAGAGCAAGCTCTTAGAGAAGTTCAAAAGCGATGAGTTCGCCAAGCTAGTGGGCGTGGAGATC
>JAGHCH010000119.1 GCA_021160575.1 Thermoproteota archaeon
CCCCCCCCTCATTCACTACCTTCTCTCCAACCGCCAAATTTATCTCCAAGGCTTCATCAGCCCTGGACACGTATCCACAATAATAGGTGTCAAACCATACCTCCCTCTAGCTGAAAAGCATGGAGTGCCCATGGTGATAGCTGGCTTCGAGCCCATTGATGTCTTAATAGCTGTGAACATGATTCTCCTCCAGCTACTAAGAGGGGAACACCGAGTGGAGAACGAGTACACAAGAGCTGTGAAATATGAAGGAAACGTAATCGCTCTGGACATCATGTGGAGAGTCTTCACAGCAAAGGATTCCCGCTGGAGGGGAATAGGCTCCGTTCCTTCATCAGGGCTGCAGCTTAAAGGGGAATATCGCAGCTACGATGCTCTCAAGAAGTTCAACAAGTCCCTCCCATCAGACGAGGCTATGCCGCCCGGCTGTAGATGTGGTGACGTGCTTAAAGGATTGATATACCCTGAAGAATGCCCTCTCTTCGGAGAGAGGTGCACTCCCTCAACTCCTGTGGGGCCATGCATGGTCAGCATCGAAGGTTCTTGCGCCATAGCCTTCAAGCATGGAGTGAGAAGGAAGAGGAACTAAAGATCCTTCAAGTACTGCCAAGCAGCCTTTACTCCCTCTCCGAGAGGAACTTGTGCTCCTAGATCTGCCAGTGTGCTCTCTATGCTGCTAACCGTAGTGACCACTTCTCTGGCTGTTACTGCCCCCATGTTCCCCACTCTGAAGATAACGTTTTTCAGTTCGCCGAAGCCTCCAGCCACCACAACTGAGTACTTGACGCGTAGATGCTCGCGGAACTTTCCGACCTCAATGCCCTCCGGGGCATACACTGCGATCACCACATTTGACCTTGCTCTCTCCTTGGCAAAGAGCTTCAGCCCCATCGCCTGAAACGCCGAATAGAAGGCCTTAGCAGTGGTCTCCTGTCTCCTAATCCAATTCTCAAGACCGTACTCAAAGATCATGTTTAGGGCTTCATCCAGCGCGAAGAACAGCGGCAAAGCCGGAGTGAACGGTGTTTCCTTTCTTTCCTCTAGGTATTTCTTGTATCTAGGTAGGTCGAAGTACAAGGTGGCTGGTCTTCCTCTCTTCACAGCCTTCCAAGCGTCCTCGCTGAGCGAGATAATTGAAACTCCTGGCGGTGCTGCAAGGCACTTTTGAGAAGCCGCGATGCATACGTCAACATTCCACTCGTCGACTGGCAGCCAATCTCCGCCTAGAATTGAGATGGCGTCAACTATGAAGAGCGCACCATACTTTTTGGCGATCTCCCCCATCTTTTCTAGCTCCCTAACGGTGGTGCCAGTGGAGGTCTCATTGTAGACCACTGCCACCGCCAAGACGTCCTTCTCTCGATCAAGCACTTCCTCAACTTGCGCAGCAGTCGGAGAATCTCCTGGCTCCACTTGTATCCGCAGAGCCTTGCCGCCATAGATTTCAACGGAGTCTGCCAGCCTAGAGCCGAACTCGCCAGCTACTGGCACAATCACCTTGTCTCCGGGTTTCACTATGTTGCTCAAAGCTGCCTCCACAGCCCCAGTGCCCGAGGAAGTCAGCACGAACACGTCGCTCTTGGTCTGAAGGACCTTCTTCACCTTCTCTAAGAGCCTTGGATACATTTCGTGGAACTCCGGTCCTCTATGATTAATGATAGGCTTGAGCATAGCTCTCATTACTCGCTGAGGCACGTTCGTAGGTCCCGGAAGCATTATTAACTGCTGATCCATGTGCTTTCACCAACCACCTTGCTCGGGAAGCAAACAGACACAGTGTGCGTTTCACCTATATATCTATACCATGCTTATCTAACGCGGAGAACGCCATGCCCATAATAACGCTGCTCACCGACTTCGGAACTAAGGATCCCTACGTTGCCGAGATGAAAGCTGTAGTCCTATCAATATGCCCCTCCGCAACCATAGTGGACATCACTCATGAGGTTTCAAGCTTCAACATCTTGGAAGCAGCTCTCATCTTAGCTGAAGCCTCCCAGTATTTTCCTTCAGCCACCATCCATGTCGTCGTGGTGGATCCTGGAGTGGGCTCTGAGAGGAGGGCCATCGCTGTAAAAACCAAGCACTTTTTCTTCGTAGGACCTGACAACGGCGTGCTCTCTCTGGCTATCAAGAGGGATGGAGGTGCTAGGCTGGCTGTATCCCTAGAAAATCCCAAGTACTTTCTAGGCAGAGTTTCAAGGACCTTCCATGGCAGAGATGTCTTCGCTCCTGTAGCCGCCCACATCGCTAATGGCATCCCTCTACAGAGCTTCGGCCCACCTATAGGCAAGTTCATCGAACTCTCCATCTCCGAGCCCAAGCAGATCGGAGAAGCCTATGAAGCTGAAGTGCTCTTCACCGACAAGTTCGGCAACTGCGTAACCAACATAGGGGAGCACCTAATCCCCTCCAATGCTAGATCAGTGCTCCTAGAGCTTGAGGATGGCCGTATCTTGAAGCTACCCCTAGTCACCTCCTATGCCAGCGTTCCTAGAGGAGCTCCATTAGCCATAGTGGACAGCTTCGGCTTTCTCGAAATAGCTGTGAACATGGACAGCGCGGAACACCTCTTCAACCTAAAGGCTGGAAAAAAGGTTAAAGTATCCTTCAAGGAACATTAGCGAGGGAGCCTTAATGGTCAAGCGAGGGCTTCTAATAGGGCGCTACCAGCCCTTCCACTATGGACACCTCTACGTCGTCAAGCAAGTCCTCAGCGAAGTTGATGAGCTGATCATAGGCGTCGGCAGCGCACAGGTCAGCCATACCCTCGAAAACCCCTTCACCGCTGGTGAGAGAATACTCATGATATCAAAGGCTCTAGTCGAAGAGGGAATTCCCTCCTCTTGCTACTTGATAATTCCCATTCCAGACATCTGGAACAATGCCCTCTGGGTTAGCCACGTCTGCGCCCTCACACCGCCTTTCCACGTAGTTTACACGGGCAATCCACTGGCCCATCGCCTCTTCAAGGAAGCTGGCTTTGACGTGCGGGCACCTCCCCCCTACGATAGAGCCAAATTCTCCGGAACTGAAGTTCGTAAGCGGATGCTTGAAGGCGGCGACTGGAAGTCTCTCGTGCCTCCCGCCGTAGCCAAAGTAATTGAAGAGATAGGCGGCGTTGAGCGGCTCAAGGACATCTCGAAGAGTGACAAGCTCAGCTACTTAGAGCCAAGAAGCAGTCCTCCCTAACCCTATTGTTAACTATCGAAACCCCCTCCACTTCAAGCAGCAGTTTCTTCACCTCAACTCCTCCGGCATACCCTCCAAGCAATAGATCACTCCTTACCACTCGATGGCAAGGAATCACTATTGGTAGTGGATTAGCCGCCAAAGCCCTTCCAACAGCCCTCACTGCTCTTGGATATCCGATTTTCTTGGCGATTTCCCTGTAGCTGGTCACCTTACCTCTCGGTATCGCCAAGGTCGCCATGCACACCTTCTCTACGAAAGGGGAGGCATGCTCTAGACTGAACTTAGGCGGCTCTGCCTTTCCTTCAAGAAGCTTAACGACCTTCAAAGCTAGCCGTTCCCTTTCATCAACCTCCAAGATAACCCGGACGCCCAGCAGCCTACGCAAAGTCTGCTCTAAGCAAGTTATTGCCGCTTCCCTCCCCCTACAAGGGGGCGTAGCTGCGAGAAGAACCCCCTGCTCTCCAGCCGCACCGATCCAAAAATCCCTCCAGCTGGCTAAGCTAGCCTTAAGCCTCCTCAACTTAAGCGCCACCTATTTCTTCCTCAACTCCCACAAGACACTGTTAAAAGTAGCCTCGGTGATTGACATGAAGCCCGTTGAGATAGATGGATCCTACGGCGAAGGCGGAGGGCAAATACTCAGAACAGCAGTAGCTCTCTCAGCTCTCACAGGCAAGCCCGTTAGAGTCTACAACATCAGGGCGAAGAGACCGAACCCCGGGCTTCAAGCGCAGCACTTAACTGGCGTAAAGGCAGTCGCCATGATTTCGAAGGCTAGAGTTGACGGCCTTAGAATTAGGAGCACTGAAATCACCATGTATCCTCAAAGGATCACTGGCGGCAACTTCTCATTCGATGTAGGCACTGCTGGAAGCATCTCCCTAGTCCTGCAGTCGGTTCTTCCAGCACTAGCATTTGCCGCTGCTCCTTCCTCCCTGAAGATCACTGGAGGCACCGATGTGGCGTGGAGTCCTCCAATAGACTACATGCGGAACGTCTTCTTCAAGCTCCTAGCCAAAATGGGCTACCATGTTGACTGCGAGGTTAAGCGTAGAGGGCACTACCCGAAGGGAGGAGGACAAGTAGTTGTGTATACTCATCCTGTCGAGAAGCTATCGCCCATCACCTTGATGGACCTCGGAGAGGTTCAGCGAATACAGGGCGTCTCTCACTGCGTTCGCCTTCCACGCCATGTAGCTGAGAGGCAAGCATCTACTGCACGGCGCGTCCTCAAAGCTGAAGGCTACCGAGATGTAGAGATCGCAGTTGAATCCTATCCTCCGGGAAGAGACCCGCATCTAGGCCCTGGGAGCGGCATAGTCCTCTGGGCTGAAACCAGCACCGGCACGGTGATAGGCGCCGATGCCCTTGGAGAAAGGGGCAAACCCGCGGAAAAGGTGGGGGAAGAGGCCGCCGCTAAGCTCTTAGAGGAGCTTCGCCTAGGAGCAGCCGTAGATAAACATGCCTCTGACATGCTGATACCCTACATGGCAGTGGCAGACGGCTCCTCCTCAATTAAGACCTCTGAACTCACTATGCACACCGCCACAGCAATTCACATCGTGGAGAGCTTCCTCCCAGTTAAATTTGAAGTTGAAGGCAAGCTCGGCTCTCCAGCGGTAATACGCGTGAATGGCATAGGGATGCGAAATCCTAGCTTAGCTCAAACCTAGAGTTTTAATTACCAAGTTCAGCAGCTCTCTCAGCCCAATACCCTCCGAGGCCACAGTCTCTAAATCTATTTTCTCAAAGAGCTTGTAAGCCCTCTCCAGTTTGTCTTTAGTTGCTAAATCAACTTTGTTGAGCACCGTTATGATGGGCTTCTCCGGAAACATCTTCTTAATCTCACGGAGTAATGAGCACTGCTGCTCTAGTGTGAAGCCATTAGCCTCCGCTGCATCTACGACGAAGACTATCACTCCCTTCAAGTGCTTCAAGGCTGCTATCGCTTGAAGTTCTATTCTATTCCTCTCGCTAAGCGGTCTGTCAAGCAATCCGGGAGTATCAACCACCTGCAACATCAAATCGTCCTTGAGTTTCAAGTGGCCTAGGATGATCTCCTTGGTTGTAAAGGGATAGCTGCCTATCTTTGGCTTGGCTGTAGAGATCCCCTGCACTATGGTCGACTTGCCTACTCCGGGGTAACCCGCTATAATGGCTGCTGGCTTCTCAACATCTATTGACGGCACATCCTTCAGCTTAGCTCTAATTTCCCGCAGAAGTGCGAGTTCTTCATCCGCATCTCTAAGGAGTGACGCCATTCTACCAAAGGCTGCTTTACGGATTTTAGCTGCCTCTAAAGGGTCTTGAACTCTTCTAATCTTCCTAATGCTCTCCCTCTCGATTTCCCCAACTATTCTCATTGTTCTTGCAAGCTTCTTCAGCGCTTGCTTCACCCTCTCCTTGCTGGCTACAAGCTCCAAGAGGCTTGCATAGAAGGGGGGTATCCTTTCAAGGCTGGGTGTGCGCTTCAAAAGCTTCCTCAGATGCCTCGAAATAATCGAGGCTGCTTTCCTAACTCTAGCCTCCTCTCTCCTCCTAGCCTTCACTATTGGAGGCGCCCTTTCAGGGATGTCCGCCCCAGCCTTCATAGCCTCCCTAAACGCCCTATCAATTAGCTCCTCAGCTGACGCTGCCTCAATCATCTTAGAGAATGGCTGACTGCTCAAAGCTCTCCTCGCCTCCAGATGACCTCCCCCGAGATGGTCTTCACTTCAACTACGCGGTGATAGGGAATCCACGTCTCTCTACCCTTCTCGTCGACGTAGCAGAATCCTCCCGGCCCTATGTCGATAATTCTTGCTCCTGGGATCACTTTGCGATCCATATACTCACCTCTATGCACAATCACTATGCAGTAGTCCTCGAGCCTGCTGCCTGGACTCCACTTCAATTTGTTCAAGAGATCTCTGATCCTCATTGGCTACCATCGTCCAAAGGGCAAAGCTTTATTTAATGTGCTTCACGGGAAGCTTAAGTGGCTGGAGGTTTTTAACGTTGGCTTCCGCTCCCGCAAACCTCTACGCAGCCGGAGCAACCACCGTGGGACTGAAATGCAGCAGAGGCGTTGTTCTAGCCACCGAGAAGAGAGTATCCTACGGCTTCACAATTATGAGCAAAGCTGGCAAGAAGGTGTTCCCGGTCACCAAGTACCTTGGAGTGGCCTTCGCAGGCTTAGTCTCCGATATGCAAGCAGTTGTTAGAAGGCTAACTGCTGAAGCCAACCTCTATGAACTCGAGCACGGAAAGCTCATGCCCGTTAAGGCGGCAGCCAAGCTCCTTGCAAATATCCTCTACTCTCAGCGGTCCTACCCGATACTAGCTGAAATCCTTGTTGGAGGGCTTTCAGAGGGCTCTCCTCAGCTCTTCGTCTTAGACCCGCTGGGCTCTATCATCGAGGACAACTATGCAGCCCTTGGAACAGGGGCTCCCATCGCCATAGGGATCCTCGAAACAAGCTACCGCGATGATCTATCCGTGGAGGAGGCTGAAGCCCTCGCAGTGAAAGCTATACGTGCTGCCATAGAGCGCGACGCTGCATCTGGAGATGGTATAGACGTGCTCATCATAACTGATCAAGGAATCCTCGAGAAATCCTATCCAGCGCGCCCCGCCTAACGGGGTGTTCAACAACGAGTCTCCTCCCGCAAGCTGTAATAGATGCTCTCAAGAAGCAGAAGTACCACATAGTGGGAAAGCACAGCGCCGTAAAGACATGCCACTGGCTGCGCACCTCCCTTGTCAGAGGCGAGGTCTGCTACAAGCAGCGCTTCTATGGAATCGAAAGCCACCGCTGCCTTCAAATGACCCCTGCAGTAGCCCACTGCACCAACCGCTGCCTCTACTGCTGGAGAGTCCAGCCAGAAGATCTCGGAGTACGATGGAATGAACTAGCCATAACAGATCCAGATCCTCCTGAACTGATAGCTGAGGGCTGCCTACAAGAGCAGAGGCGGCTGCTAGCAGGCTTCTTAGGCAATCCCAAAGCCGATAAAAAGAAGGTTGAAGAAGCCTTTAACCCGAAGCACGCTGCTATCAGCTTGAGCGGCGAGCCAACACTTTACCCACTGCTAGGAGAACTCATCGAGGAGTTCCATAAGCGGGGAATGACCACCTTCCTCGTAACCAATGGCACCAACCCTGAAGTACTAGAGAAGATCCCTCCCCCCTCCCAGCTATACATCTCCGTGAGCGCCCCTAACGAAGAAGTCTACAAGAAGGTAGTATGCCCAATACGCCCCGACAACTGGTCTCGGCTTCTCCGCTCACTGGAGCTGATGCGCACCTTCAGCTGCCCCACAGTAATACGCATCACCCTCGTCAAGGACGTCAATATGCTGGATCCTGAAGGCTATAGCAAGCTCATAGAGCTGGCCGAGCCAACCTACATTGAAGCCAAAGCGTACATGCACCTCGGCTTCTCCGTTAAGAGGTTGAAGAGGAGCAACATGCCTACCCACGAGGAAGTCCATGCCTTCTCACAGGAGCTAGCGAACCTCACTGGGTATCGAATAATAGATGAATCCTCTCCAAGTAGGGTAGTACTCCTCAGCAAGCTTAAGCAGCCTAAGAAGATTGCCCCTCCGTAGGAAGCCTTTAAAAGATAGTCCCTCCTCTCCATCTCCAAGAGGGCTCTCAGTATTGACTAGGATCAGCGAGATAGTGGCGGAAGTAGATCAAGAGCTGCTAGTTAAGGAGGAGATACGCGAAAAAATTCTCGAGCTCACGAGAATAGCTGTGAGGAGTTCCTCTCAAGCCATCAACTCTGCTCACAATGGAGATCTCACCACAGCTAGAAAGCACCTTGAAAAGGCTAGGGAGGCAGTACATCAAGTCAACAGCCTCGTGGAGCAGCACCCGGACTTGAAATACTCTGGTCTCCTAAACCAAGCTCACCAAGAGTTCACCGAGGCATCAGTCTTCATAGCCCTCCTAGAGGGTAAGGATGTGCCGTCTCCAAGCGAGCTGGGAGTTATGGGGGCTCTCTACCTAACCGGGCTTGCGGATGTGATCGGCGAACTTAGAAGGCTCTGCGTGGATTGCCTACGAAGAGACGACTTCCAAGGGGCTGAGCAGGCCTTCAAGCTGATGGAGGAAATCTACTCGGCGCTCCGCTACGTGGATCACCCTAAGGCGTTGATCCCGGGGCTCAGGCAAAAGTGCGATTCCGCAAGGAGGATGATCGAGGATACACGTGGCATGCTCACCATGGTGCTACAGAGGATTAAGCTGCGCGACTCGATCAACACATTGATAAGGAAGCTGGAGGAGTCCTAAGTGCCCCGCTTCAACATCAAGGAGATTCTTAAGAAAGCTGAGGAAGACTTTGAGAAGGCTTGGCTAGAAACAGGATCTCTGCTAACAGGCAAAGGCGTGTTGCATGAACTCCCAGCACCTTCCCCTGGAAGCAGCCACGTCCTCTGTGATGTGATACAACGCTTCAGAGAGGTCTTCATGGAGATGGGCTTCGAAGAGGTCGTCAACCCCATGATAGTAGAGGAATCCGATATCTTCAAGCAGTATGGGCATGAAGCCCCAGCAATACTAGATCGGTGTTACTACCTAGCGGTGCTCCCCCGTCCCGACGTAGGAATGAGCAAGGAGAAGGTAGAGGCCCTCAAGAAGCTGGGCATCAGCGTTGAGGACTCTCACATCACTGCACTGCAGAAGGTGCTGCATCAATACAAGAAGGGCGCCATAGACGGCGATGACTTGGTCGAGGAGATAGCCAAGGCCTTGAAGGTGAACGACGCCACTGCCACTAAGGTGCTCAATGAGGTTTTTCCAGAGTTTAGGAAGCTAGAGCCTCAGCCAACCAAGCTGATGCTGCGCTCTCACATGACGAGCGCTTGGTTTCTCACATTAGCTGCGCTTCAGCGGAGAAAGCCCCATCCCATAAAGCTCTTCTCGGTAGGTCCGAGAATTAGGAGGGAGCAGCGGGAGGATGAAACACACCTCAGAGTCCACCACGCTGCCAGCTCAGTGCTTTTAGATGAGGAGGTCTCCATTGAAGATGGGCGCATCCTAAGCGAGTATGTTCTAAGAAGGTTTGGCTTCGAGAAGATCAAAGTTGTGAAGAAGGAGGTTACCGCAAAGTACTATGCTCCTGGAACGGAGTACGAGGTATTCATATACAAGGATGGGTTTGGATGGGTAGAAGTCGTAGACTTCGGCTTGTATAGCCCTATTGCCCTCGCCAGATATGGCATCGAATACCCGGTTCTCAACGCTGGGATAGGCGTAGAAAGAGTTGCAGCACTGCTCCAAGGAATTAAGGATGTCCGAGAACTCGTCTACCCCCAGTTTTATGGAGAGTGGGTGATGAGCGACTGGGAGCTTGCATCATACATCTACATCGAGAAGGCTCCCGCAACTAAGGAAGGGGAAGCCATAGCTAGAGCCATCGTGAAGTGTGTTGAAGAGCACAGTGAAGCTTCTAGCCCCTGCTCTTTCACCGCCTATAAAGGCTCCCTCCTAGGAAAGGAAGTCGAGGTTGAGGTTTACGAATATGACCCGGGAGTCAAGCTGGTGGGGCCAGCTGCCTTCAATGTAATCTATGTCTTCGACGGAAACATCCTAGGAATACCTCCGAAAGGGCTAGAGGAAATCCCCCTTGTCAGAGAGGCTAGGGAGAAAGGAGTGTCCACTGGCATACGCTACCTTGATGCAGTGGCGGCATACGCCGCTGCCCTCATAGAGGACGCAGCTCTCAAGGGAGAGCCTCAAGTCGACCTAAGAGTGCGGATCGCCAAGCGACCCAGCGACGTCAACATTAGAATAGCCGAAATAGCTGAGAGATATGTGACTGGAAGAAATCGCAGAATCGATGTGCGAGGACCAGTCTTTATAGGGGTAAGGGCGAAGCTGCATGTCTAGCTACATCAAGTTCTGCGTCAAGAGAGCTAGAAGAGCTCAGCGAAATCTCCGGGAGAGAATTATCATGGAGGATGTCCTTCCCTCTCCCCTCAAGCTGATCTGCGGCTTAGATGCGTCCTACAAGTGCGGGCAGATTATCGCTACAGCAGTGCTTCTCTCGGTGGATTCCCTGGAAGTTGTAGAGTGGGCCAATCATATTTCAAAACCCCCTATCCCCTATATCCCTACTCTTCTAGCCTTTAGAGAAGCTCCAGCGTTAATGGCAGCTATTCGCCAGCTTTCCAAGGAGCCAGATCTACTAGTCGTCGACGGGCATGGCTACGCACATCCCTTCCGCTGCGGAATAGCCAGCCACCTTGGAGTAGTTCTTAACAAGCCTTCAATAGGAGTAGCCAAAAAGATCCTCTGCGGAACACCTCAAGGATCTGCTGTACGAAAGTGGCGTCCAGTGGTCGATAAAGGGGAGATTATCGGGGCTGAAGTATATACGATGGAGGGTGAAAAGCCAATATACGTGAGCACTGGGCATAGGGTGAGCTTGCCCACCGCTGTAAAGCTGGTGTTGGAGTGGGTTAGGGGTCATAGACTTCCTGAACCCACGCGGCTAGCTCACCACTATTCTCGAGTAGCCGTGAAGGAGGTGAAATGCCGTGAAAGCTGATTCGCTGTGGTTTGCCTTACTGGAGTTAGCTAAGCGCGGAGCATTGCATCAGCCAGTTTTCCTCAGCACCACCGAGCTTGGAAGAGCTATGAGGATCTCTCAGCAAACTGCTTCAAGGCGTCTCCAAGAACTAGCCAGGCTGGGCTATGTGCAGCGAGAAGTCTCTAGGAGAGGAGAGTACGTTTCAATAACTGAGAAGGGTGCCCGCTTCCTTGAGGACGTCTACTTCTCTTTGAAGGCGGTGTTCGAAGAGTATCCCAAGACGATAGAGTTGAAGGGCTATGTCTTCACGGGAATGGGGGAAGGTGCCTACTACGTGAGCCTACCCGAGTACATGAAGCAATTTGCCGAGAAGCTGGGCTTTAGACCGTTCCCAGGAACTCTCAATCTACGGCTTGCCAGTCAGCACGACATTAGAAACAGAAGGCTTCTAGAAGCCTCTCCCGGAATATTGATCAAGGGCTTCTACAATGGCTTGAGAACCTACGGCGACGTCAAGTGCTTCAAAGCTAAGGTCAACGGAGAAGTAGTCTCTGCAGTGATCTTCGCCATGAGGACTCACTACGGCGAAGACGTGATCGAAGTGATTGCCCCTGAAAAGCTCAGAGAAAGGTTGAAGCTAAAAGATGGAGATCTCGTAGTGGTACAGGTGCTGATTAGCCAGCCCTCATCCGAGCAGCTCTCTCCAAGATCTCCTTAATGATCTTGGAGGAGCTGTTCTCGCAATACCTTGTAAGCCGCACGACCTTGATGTCTAGCCCTTTTCTTGAGATCACCTTCTTTAGTTCAGCCTCCAGATTCTCCTGATCATAGCCGACGGCCACTATATCTGGTTTCACCTTGCTCAAGACCTTCTCTAAGCTAAAGTCTTCCTCTCCTAAGATCGCCTTATTAACCGGCTTCAAGGCCTCAACAAGAGCTCTCCTCTCCTCCTCTGGGAGAATAGGATCTCTCCCCTTCCTCTTCCTTACCGTAGCGTCTCTGGCTACAACAACTACCAGTTCACTATCTTCTCCTCCAAGCTTCTTAGCCTCCTCCAAGTACTTGACATGCCCATAGTGCAAGAGGTCAAAGACCCCTGATGCCAGCACCACCGTCCTCCTAGGCGTTGCGCTTCACCTCTCCCAAGAGAACTCCACGAACCCCAGTATTCTAAGGGCGTCTAATAAGCCCTCGCTGTACACTATGCATACAAGCCCTGTCAAATGTTCTCCTCTCTCCACGTAGTGCTTTGCATCTTCATAGTACCTCCTTGCTAAGTCGAGCACCTCCGCCGCCTTTCCATCCAGTCTAGCATCCCTCAGCTGCTGAAGCGCTCTCTCCACCCCAGTAATGTACTTAGCTACGAGTTCCCCAGCCATGTTTCTCCACCGCGCTGCGGGGTGCTCCAGCAAGCTTGACTAGGGCTTCCTTCTCCATGAAGTGTAGCCTTCCTGGAACTACAATGCTGTGAGGGGGGCCTCCAAAGTCCACATCAATCATGCTCTTCAAAGGGCCAGCTTTCACCACACTATCCGGGGCTCCCACCCTAGCCACTCCCACTACCAAGCGATCCTCAGTGAACACTCCATCCCTTCTTCTTTCTTCGATCTCCGAGAGAAGCCTCAAGGCTTCAGAGACGCTCATAAACCTCCCTTCATCAACTCTCACATCAAGATACAGGAGGGTGTGCAGTCCCCTCTGCAAATTCTCCTTCACCACCTCGTAAGGCACCTCAGAAACGAAGCCTTCTTCAGGATATGTGACCGTGACTGATCTACCAAACTTATAGATTTGAAGCCCCGTAGCCCCGGCTATCGCAGACGCTATGGAGGCACCCGGTATGACCTCTACTCTAATCCCTAGATCCACCGCTTCTAAGGCTAAGCTGATGTGTGTTGTAGCTACAAAGGGATCTCCCGGAACCAGCAACGCCACAGTCTTCTCCACCGCGCTTCTCAGCAGCTTTCTTGTCTCCCTCCCCTCCAGCAGTTTCCGAGATGCTGTCCTAACCCCTCTTCCAAGAAGCTCTTCCAGTTCCTCCACCCTTAATCCTGGGATGATGCTCGTGTAAGCGTCCAAATAAACTTCGTCAGCCCTTCTAGCTTCCTCTAATCCCCTAAGACTTATCGACTTGCAGCCGTGGAGCCCCAGCCCTATGAAAATCAGCTTGCCCAATGCTGAGCACCAACCACATAACTACCACCAAAAAAGACTTAAACTACGCTCCTTATCACCAGAAATCCGAGGGCCCGTAGCTCAGCAAGGAAGAGCGGCGGAGCTCCGTGTGGGAGGCGCCGAAGCTCTTAACCCGTTGGTCGCGGGTTCAAATCCCGCCGGGCCCGCCACTCCTCCTTCCTACATTCTCTCCAGCGGCGTGATCCCCATTAGCTGAAGGGCATTGCCCATTACGACCTTAACTGCTTCTACAAGCTTCAGTCTGGCATCTCTCAGCTCTCTAGGAGTTGCCGCTAGCACTGGATGCTTGTCGTAGAAAGAGTTGAAGATGGTTGCCAAATCGTTAGCATACTCTGCTATGAGCTCTGGTCTAAGGCTATCAGCTGCTTCAGCCACTGTTTCAGGGAACTTTGAGAGCTGGAGAATCAGCTGCTTCTCATGCGTTGACTCGAGCAATGTGTAGTCTGGGCTCTGCGCAAGCTCCTCAGCTTTGGCAAGGATGTTTGCTGCTCTTGCGTAGGCGTATTGTAGGAAGGGGCCGCTATTGCGCTCGAAGTCGAGCACTCTATCCCAAGTGAAGGTGAGAGGCTTGGATGCCGCAACAGAGACTAGGGCATAGCGCACTGCTCCAATGCCCACTGCTTCAGCTATCCTCTGCTTCTCCTCCTCCGATAGGTGTGGCGACCTCTTCTCCACCTCTCGATATGCTCTTCTCACAGCTTCACCTAGCACTTGGTCAAAGGTTACGTAGCGGCCTCTCCTACCGGACATCCTGTAATCCGGCAGATGCACTAGCTCGTAGCCATAGTGGATCAAGTTAATTGCATAGTTCTTCTTGCCTAGCAAGTAAAGTGCAATCCTCAGCTGAAGCTGCGGCAGCCTCTGCTCTATTGATATCACATTGATGACTTTTTCGGCCAAGGAGAACTTCCAGAGCGAGTAGGCAATATCCCTAGTAGTGTAGAGGGTAGTTCCATCCGATCTTCTCAAGGTGAGCGGCGGGATCTCATAATCCTCCTTAACGTTGAAGAGCTTCTTCAACTCGAAGACCTGCGCGGCTCTCTCCACGTCTAAGACCAATGTCCCCTCCTTCTCCTCGACGAATCCCGTCTCCTTCAGCTTCTCTATAACCTCCTCAGTGGCGCCATTCCATACCGTGAGTTCGCTCTCCCAATCCCAGCTGTCGAACTCTATGCCCACTCGTGAGAGAGTCTGCTTGAAGCCGTCGATGCTATAGTTGCACACCCTCCTAACCAACTGCACAATAGGCAGATCTCCCCTCTCGTAGCCCTTCATGATGGCTGAGATGGAGACATCCGGGTCTGGATCCTCGTTAACGCGGTCAACTATCGTATCGAAGAGCTCTCGGCTCTTTTCCCTAAGCTCCGCTGCAACCCTCACCCAGTCATCCAGCTCTGCAATTTTCTCTCTAGCCTGATCAAACTCTCCTCTCTTATTGAGTTCCTCTATCTCTTCCTTCAGCTTCCTAATGCTGATGGCGCAGTTAGTGGCGGCATAGATGAACCCTATGAACTGATCCGGCTTCCCTTGGGGCTCGGGCATACCTGCTTGCTTGAAGCCATAAGCCGCCTGCGCCACTTGATAGCCG
>JAGHCH010000029.1 GCA_021160575.1 Thermoproteota archaeon
CTTGAGGGATGCTCTCAATGACTGCTCTATCTCCAGGAGTCACTCCCTTATGGGCGAAAGCGGCATAACCTCCCACATAGTCAACGCCATGTTTCTCGCAGATCCGATCCAGCAGCCTAGCCAATTCCACCCCGAGGCTACAAGCCCTCTCAACGCCCTCCTTAGTAGCAACTGGCTCCAAGAGCAGGCTGACAGGGGTTACTGCTAGCCTCTTCGTCACTATTCGAACACCATACCTCTTAGCCACCTTATCCACAGCTGCGGAAAAGCCCCTAAGACCATCGTCCAGCAAGCTTTCAAGGCGTTCAAGCAGTTCTTCACTGCTCTGCGCCGCTGCAGCCGCTATGTTCATGCCTAAGGTGACGGCTCTTACATCAAGCTCTCTGAACAAGAGCATTTCGACGACTTCTACTATCTCCTCGGTGGTGAAGGATGAGAAGACCCTACTCATAACTTAAACCCTCTGCATGTACTTGAAGACATCAATGTGGTTTACACTCACCATAACTCCAAGCTCTTCTCCCTTCCGCTTCAGCTTCTCCCTCAACTCCTCTACACCTATCCTAGCGCAGCCTATGTCCACCACCATGGTCATCGTGAAGATCCCTCGGAGAACTGTCTGCGCAATATCTACAATGTTGGCATTGTACTCTGCCAGAACACTTGTTATCCCGGCAACTATTCCCGGTTTATCCATGCCGAAGACTGTGACCACTACAAGCTCCTCGGGCACGGCTCTAAACCTCCAGCTACACCACCTCTACACAGCTTATAACGCCTTTGCACAGAAGATTTATCTCCAGAGTGCTGCAGGGGATGACCTCCACTTGTATGTGACGCGCTCATTGCTCAAGAAATACCTAAATGCTGAGCACGTAGTCTCGATAGCTCCTCACGGTCCATCTCGAGAAATGCCTCCTCCCCCTCTCACACAGCTTTCCGGGGTTAGCGACTTTCTTGACTCCCTTGAGAGAGGGGGCAAGGGCGCGGTGCTCTTGAAGGTGGAAGACCTGAAAGGCCCCCTACGCAAGGTAGTCCCACCTCTCCTTCAGTTACTTAAGAGCTTCAGCGATAAAGTATGTCTCATCTTAGCTTCCCCCTCGATCAGAAGGTCTAGAGAGTTCTTCAGCTTAAAAGCGGAGGTCTTAGCGGGATTCCACGTGAAGCAGCATGATCCCTCTGAAAGACATCTTCACGTCGGCAGAACACGCTATGGAACAGAGGTTTTTCTCACCGAAGAGGTGGTGTCCTCCGATACGGTACTAGAAGTTTCATCGGTGCAACCCCACCCTGCAGCCGGCTTCACCGGGGGGAGCGAGCTTATATTGCCTGGCACATCATCTCTGGAGACCACAGTGCAACACCATGTGAAATGGCTACTCCAAGGGCTATACTCAGCTGGAACTTGTGAGGAGGAAAACCTGTTTAGAGAGGACATGCACTGCGCCGCTGACAGCGTGGATCTTCTCTCCTTAGATGTGGTATTAGACTACAACTGTCTGCCGCTCCACTATTTCTCCGGGGATCACCGCAGCTGCTACGAGAATGCCTCTGCAATGGCCTCCAGCATCTGTACTGTGGAGGTAGATGACCCCGTGGATGTTGTGGTAGCTGACGCATACCCTTTAGATACTGATCTCTATAGCTCCGCCAGCGTGTTCTCCTATGTTAAGGAGGTATGTGTGGAGGGCAGTGCAATCGTAGTATTAGCGGAGGCACCCAGAGGCTGGGGAGTTAGAAGTTTTCCCCGCTATCTCTCACTAGACGTCGATGAACTCGCCTCCCTTCTGAAGGAGGCAGTGCTCTCCCCGCATGAGGCAATATACGCCTTAAAGGCTCTGCAGCTACTTTCCCTCGCTGAGGAGAGAAGGATCTTCCTTGTAGCACCTAATCTAAGCGATGCCGATTTCTCTGAGAATATACATGTGCGCAGCCAGCTCTCCTCAGCTCTCCGAGAGATAGCCCCGGCTGAAAGTGCCCTTCTAGTGAGGCGTGCTGGCTTCTTTATTGTGAAGCCCAAGTAGCATCACTCGGATAGCCTTTTGCTCCCCCACTGCTTTAATGCTTCAGCCAGCTCTTCATGATTCTTAGCATACTCCTCGAGTGGAATGCCCTTCATAGCCGCCTCTATAGCCTGCCTCATCGCCTTAGCCCCAGCCCTTGTTCCATGAGGATGTCCATGGATGCCTCCTCCAGCGTTGATCACCAAGTCCACTCCAAGGTGTTTGATGTTCTCCGGCACAAGTCCAGGGTGCACTCCTCCACTGGCTACCGGCATGACCGGCTTCAGGCCATGCCACTCCCCTCTCAGGAACGCATAGATTTCCTTCACATCCTGCAAGGCTCTCTCCATCTTGCCAGCAGCGGTGCCAGCGTGTAGTTGATCGCCTCCAGCCAGCCTAACCAGCTTGGCTATCACCTTCATGTGAATGCCATGCAGAGGGTTACGGGTCATGGCGGCGTGCATGGCTCGGTGGACGTGGAGGGGCACTTTTATCGAAGCATCCTCAGCTAGCTGCTGCAGAGCTGAGAACCCCGCAGTCAAGACG
Organism: Thermoproteota archaeon; assembly: GCA_021160575.1. Taxonomy (GTDB): domain Archaea; phylum Thermoproteota; class Methanomethylicia; order Methanomethylicales; family JAGHCH01; genus JAGHCH01. The sequence goes on from JAGHCH010000029.1 coordinate 2,550, forward strand.
TCGACCATCAAGCAGTTAGCTCCATGCTCCAGTGCCTTGTCAGCATACTCCAAGAGCCTAGGAGTATGTGCCGTAACGCTCACCGCGTAGAGGACTTCACTCCCTCTCTCCATCTCCTCCCTAGCCCTATCAATAGCCTCCATAACCCTTGGAACTCGCTCCTCCACAGAGTTGAAGCTCTGGCTTGAGAGGGTTTCATCGTCCTTGAGGAAGTCCACCCCTCCAAGAACAGCTTCATAGGCTACTACCGCCACGTCAGCTGGCGTCAAGCCAACCTTAGGCTTAAAGATCGTGCCTAAATGAGGCCTCCTCTCCTCAAGGGTTCCTTGAAGCTTCCTTACACCCTCCAAGCCGAATCTAGGTCCCTTAAACGCCTTCACATACTCCCTGGGAAGCTCAAGGTCCATAAGCCTGACATTTCTGAGGAACCCTAAGCCGAAGAGATTGCCTGCCACAATGCTCAAGAGGTTGGGTATTCCCGCCTCAATGTCGAAGAGTTCCAATGGATAAGCCACCCAAACATAGCCTCTCTCACAGTCTCTCTTCTCTACTTTCACGACCTTAGCTGCCAGTCTGTATACGTATTCCTTCAAAGTGGTGATCGTCGTCCAAGTGCCTATGCTCTCCTCAGCCGCTATGTGCAGCCCTGCCTCATAGAGGGTTAGAGGCTCCCTCGGCTCAACGTAGTAGCAAGCAACCACGAAGCTCTCTAAATCAACTCCCTCAGGAGGAGCAGTGTAAAGCTCCCTCCAGAAGTTCTGCTTCCACCACTCCCAAGACATGGAGAATCCCCTTAGAAAGCAAAGCCTTGCTCCCCTCTAAGCCTTCTCCCCTTAATATAGAAATCCATTTCTGGTGACCTCGCAACAGCTTAAAGAATAAAACCTTGCTCTTCAAACTCTCCTCCTAGATGATGACCCGCTGTCCCTCAGCTGAGGCTGAGGGCCAGTGAAGAACTCACCCTTTACTGGCTAGCGATGATGATGGAAGAGCCGAGGCGATCGATGAGCCCTGCTCTTGATGCTGAGCAGCACCCCCCTAACTCTTCACTGAAATCACCGTAACCCTGCTCTGCAACACTCCCTCAGTAGAGAGCAGCTTCTCGGCTAAAGTTCTAACTTCACTTGCTGGTCCTTTCACAGCTATGATGAGCATGCAGTGTTCCTCATCCAAGTGTATGTGGAGAGCTGACTTCACATACTCCAAGTAATGGTGCTGGATATCGGTGAGCTCCTCCTCCACGCCGTGCTTCTCGTGGCTGTAAACCACGACGATGGCTCCCGCCACATCCCCTTCAGCCTTCTCAAGCCACCGGTAATCCGTGATGAAGTTCCTCATAGCCCTCTGAACCGCCTGCGATCGCTCAAAGCCCAGCCTTCTCACCAGCCCATCAAATTCCTTTAAAAGCTCTGGAGGAAGAGAGATGCTAATCCTAGCCACGCCAGTCATCACAACACCTCTTCGAAAAGTCTCAAACCCTATCTTTCGCTTTCAGAAACTATTAAGATGTTTCCGGAAAAGTTGTTTAAGCGGGGTGTCTGCCATCTGCACAGTTAACGAGGTTGGACGTCCAGCCAAATGTCAGCTCTGCGGAGTAGAAATAGAGGATCCTGCATTGATAGTTGCAGTCGAGGACTTTGCTTCAGCTAAGCTGCTGGAGGAGCCTCGAGCCTCCTACTACCTCTACATCTGCCATAACTGCAGAGACCAGGTGCTACGGTTCTTCAAGATATCCGAAAGCTGAGCTTTCCACATCAACAATATTGCAGTGCCACAAAACCGCAAAGCATAGCTTCCTTAAAATAGAGAAGTAGTTTCAAAAGTAGTTATGGAGCTTTTTCAAGGAGGCTTTCTTTAAGGCTTTTTCAGCATAGTGCTAGGGTCGAATGTAAGTGTATGCTTCGCGGCGATCCCTGCTGTGAGATTCTAAATCAAACTTGTGGAAAAGTAGGCTGGTTTCCTCTGGTGGAAGGGCTCACCTAAAGAAGATCCTCATCTCCCTAAGCCGGATGGGAGGACCTCCAGTCCACACCGGAACTCCTTGCATGGGATCTCCCTTGCCGCATGTAGCTGCCCAGAATCCCAGTTCCCTTGCTACAGCATCCACGCTCGAGAAGATTTTCTCGGTGGTGGC
>JAGHCH010000069.1 GCA_021160575.1 Thermoproteota archaeon
CAGTGGCTTCTGAGCCATCGATTCCCACAGCTTTGAAGCAGCCTCTACCGAAGAAGAGCTCTGCCTTAGGGCTTTGAGTTAAAGGCTTGAAGTAGCTGGAGGAGAAACCGCCTTCACGTAGAATCTTCACCCTCTTCTCCATCAACTCGATTAGAGATTTGGTGGAAGATCTCAGGCGTCTAGCATCGTGTGAGAAGCTCAGAGCACAACACCCTCCACACTGCTTTCAAGTGTAGTTGGAAGTTCATAAACTCTTAACTAGAGCTACTTCGCCGCCTACTCAGCCTCTTCAACTCCTCCACCAGTCTTTGATCAAAGAAGCTGGCTGTCCTCACATACCCTGAAGGTCCCTCTACGACTAGGCCTTTACTCTTCAAGGATTCTAAAGCCTGCATGACCTCGCTGCTGGAGAATCTCCTAGAGAGGAGGCGCGCTAAGAAGTGTACTTCAACGGGGTGCAGCTGATGAGAAAGCAGTACTAGAAGCTCGTGCTCGGCTTTAGCCAAGTTGCTAGCTGGCTTCTTCGCAGCCAAAATGCTGTCCTCCAAGAACCATCTGATAGGGCATCCCAATAAGCGTGGTGCGCGAGCAAAGGCATCAGCTTGGAGCCCGTAGGTTTAACGAGCTGCAGCGCCCATAGTTGTAAGTGGAAGAAGATAGGCTTGGAGCGTGCTATGGTTGAAGCTCCCCAAGGTTATGCTTGGAAGCAGCCCCTTCATAGGGGCTGGGCAGTTCGGTGTTAAAGCCTTTGAGTACTATTGGAGGTTTTACCAGCACCCGGAGAACATAGCTGAAATAGCTGTTCACTGCTGGAGGCTCGGCGTGAAGGCAGTGCAGCTGCTTGCATGTGAACCTTTGACGAAGGGTATTTTGATGGCGGAGAAGCGGATCGGTGAGAAGTTTCAAGTTGTTGGAACCTTGGATCTAGATGATCCATTAGAGGCTTTAAAGCTCTATGACGACTTAGAGATCGTAGGACTTGCCTTCCACGCTTCTACCTCAGATCTCTTGGACAAAGAACTTCTCACAAGATTGAGAGACTACATCAAGAGGAGGATTGGATGCCCGATTGGAGCTGCCACGCATGCTCCGTTGAGGTTTCTCTCATGGCTTGAGGAGGCGGAGCTGGAGCTGGACTTCGTGATGGTGCCCTTCAATGTGCGGGGCATCTTTATGGATGACAAGCCGGAGGAGCTTGTGAAGCTGCTTAGAGAAGTTGGAGTAAAAGCCGTGGCGAAGAAGGTGCTAGCTGCAGGGAAGCTCAAGCCAAAGGAAGCATTGGAGTACGTGGCCAGCTTCAGAGACGTAGTGGAGGGAGTGGCTCTTGGCATCACTTCAAAGGAGGAGGCTGAGGAGACGATGCCTCTTGCTTTGAAGCTTTTCGAGTGCCGCTAGAAGGACTTTTTCTATTTCTATTCCTTTAGCGTGATCAGGTTGAAGCGGGCTACCTTCGTGACCGTTACCATTTCCTTCTGTCCAAGATTTTGACAATCCGCAATAGAGTAGCTGCAGCTGGCAGAGCTTCAGAACGCCTTGGGCTTGATGAAGGAAAGCTTGCCTATGCTCTTCAAGATTTCAGTTAGGTAGTAGATTTCTGCTGAGTGCTCCACCATGCAGAGGAGCTGGTAGGTGTGGTCGATGAACTTTGAAGCCGCGAAGACTCCGTGTCCGCGCACAATGACTGCCCAGTGCTTCGATAGAGCATCTGCGACTGCCTCTGCGAGCTCGGGGGATCCGGGGCTTCCCTCCACTATTGGAACCTCTTTGAGGACATGGTAGCCTTCCGAGTCAAGAGGTACCAGCTTGTCTATGAAGAAGGAGAGAGCAACGGTGTATGGCGGATGAGCATGCATGATGCAGAGGTTTCCAGTCTTCTGATAAACTGCCCGGTGCACAGGGGTTTCAGTGGATGCCACTAAGTCATGGCCAATTGGTTTGTCTACCCTCACCTTGATGATATCCTCGGGGCAGAGGCTTTCAAGGGAGGCGGCGTGCCTCGTTATCCACATGGTGTTTCCAGACCTCACGCTGATGTTGCCTCCATGGGCTGTGATGTACTTCCGCCTAGCCAATCTGAAGGCGTAGTCCTTGATCTGCTCGTAGATCTCCCAGTCCATTTTACTCATCTTCACAGTGCTCATGGAGCAACACCTCTCGCCTCATCAACTAAGTCTAGCCGCTCAAGGGTCTCTGGAAGAGGTCTTCCACCGGCATCCCAGCCTCTCACCTCGTAGTAGGCGTTGAGCAGCTCTTCATAGGGAACTTCTTTGCCGGGAGCTTGAGGTGTGGGTTTGAGCAAGCGCTCTGGAAGCATGTCGTCTTTTTTCGTGAAGCCTTCTCTCAAGTTGAAGAGCCTTGCAAGGTTCCATATGCGCTCTCCAGTCTTGAGCAGCTCTTCCTTGGAGTATTCGAAGCCTATTACCGCGGAGAGCATTTTGCTGAGAGGCTCCTCGCTGAATTCCACTGCGAAGTGCTGGCACATTACTATGGAGTCGTAGATCATGGTGAGGTCTTGGGTGTATTTGATGAGGGCTGGCTTGTCGAAGATGGAGTATCTATCCACTAGGTTGGGAACCCCTATGACTTCGAAGGCTATAGCCCAGCTTCTCAGATGGCATGCCCCCCTATACGAGGTGCCGTAGGTCAGCGCCATGCCGAAGGCGTTTCTCGGATCATAGGCTGGAACCTCCAGCCCTTTGACGTTCATGGAGACCTCTGGCGCGCCGCACCGTTCAGCCATTCTCTTGGAGCCCTCAGCGAGGAGATCGCCTACACCTCTGCGGTAAGCCATGTCTACTACCAGCTTCTTGAGAGCCTCAGCATCTCCCCATCGAATCTTAGCAGGTAGCAGCCCTCTCTCGGATAGCTCCAAGGCGCAGGCAAGCGTTCCTCCAGTAGAGATGGTGTCCATGCCCAGCACATTGCAGAGGTAGTTGAGCTCAGCTACGTCCTCTATGTTGCCTATGAGGAGCATCGACCCCAGGTTTACGAGGTTTTCGTATTCTGGACCATCACCTTGCATCCGCTTGGTCTTGGTGATTCGCTTGCAGGCTATGGGGCAGTTGTAGCAGCCAGCTCTCCTAATGAG
>JAGHCH010000108.1 GCA_021160575.1 Thermoproteota archaeon
GCCTAGGCACATTTCTTTTCTCTCAAGGACAAGACGCCCTTCAAGTCACCATTGGAAGAGCTCACGTGGGCTTCGGTGTTGGCGCTTTCTTTCTCTCATGCCTCAAGGTCGCTGCACTATGGTTTGAAACCAGAGAGTTCGGCTTCATGCTGGGAGTGACAACCTCCATTGGAAGTCTAGGCTCAATAGCGGCTACAGCCCCCCTAGCAGTAATGACGTTCCTCATCGGGTGGAGAGGCTCCTTCCTAGCAGTTCTAGTCTTCATGCTGGCTCTAACAGTGTATTCCTACTTAATACTCCCCCATACCCATCCCCAAGCACATAGCTCCTCCACGCAGGGATCTCTCAGCTCACAGCTGAAGATGGTGTTCACCTACAAAGAGTTCCTCGTGCTATTTCCTATCCCCTTCCTCAGCTATGGTACCATGATGGCGTTTCATGGACTATGGGGCGGCCCCTTCCTCATGCAAGTCTATGGCTTGGATAAAGCCACCGCCGGCAGCGTTTTGCTCATGGTCTCCATAGGCTTTCTCTCCTCAGCCGCCTTTGTAGGCTGGCTCTCAGACAAGGTGTTGAAGAGCCGGAAGAAGATGATAATCATAGGAGAAGCGATTCTCTTGGTCTTCTGGGTTAACGTGGTCTTCCTTACTCCTCTCCTCCCCTGCTGGTTCTTCTACGCGCTCTGCTTCCTCCTAGGAATGGGGTTTGCAGCAGCTGATCTCTACATGGCCATGGCTAAGGAGATGTTCCCGGTCGAGATGTCCGGCTTAGCAACAGCATCGCTTAACCTCTCTAACTTCATTGGAGTCACCTTCTTCCAAGTGGTTCTTGGCTTTATGCTGAGAAACGCTACTGGAACAGCCGCTGACATCTACTCCGGGGTTTTCATGCTCTGCTTAGCTGCAGTGGCCTTATCCTTGACATTAGCTTTCTTCACCAAGGAAACCTTGAAGTAGACACCTTCAAGCCTCCTTAAACTCCTCCACGAAGCCATCCGCTTTCCTCACAAGCTCCAGTTCGCGGCTTCTCTCCAGTATGGCGCTGGCAGCATAAGCGTGACCATCCGCCAAGCCGAAACCTCTGCACCCTTCTTCAAGCAGCTTAACCGCTGTGGGCCTACCGCCTTCATCAACCATCCTCTGCAGCTCCCTTGGAACTCTTACCGATACCTTCGTGTACTCCTTCGGTAGCTCACCGAGCCCTGGAATGAGCCTAGGCATCTCCATGAAGCCCATAATGTACTTATCTGGCTTCACCAGCCTCCTCTGATAGGAAAGGAAAGAGCAGAAGGTACCCACAACCTTAGTGCCCATTCCCTTATAGACGTCTCCCGAGTCAAACCACTGAATATACTTCTCTTGCTTCAACCTCCCCCTATAGAGCATGGCTAGCAGCTTTCGATTGGCCTCCTTTCTACGGGCTTCAAGCTCCTCAACTCGACGCCAAAACTCCTCGGAAACTCCTTCTAAGCAGCTCATCACACCAAGCTCTGGGCCCCCGCTATAGTAGCCCACTGGTCCCAATACCTGAAGTTTCGAAAACAGCTCCTCCACATGAACCCCAAGGCTCTTAATGAACAGCTTCTTTCCTCGGCTCTCCACAAACCCCTCCTTCAAGGCCTCTTCGAGAACCTCAGCATTAATACCCTTGAATCCGGCTGGAATCTCCATACTTCCCACAAGCGCTAGCGGTGCTAGCTCGATGTTCTCTCTGCTCAAAGCCTTGGCAAAGAGGTAGGCACACGTCGCTCCAGAGAACTCCTCCTCCCCTCTGAATCCAGCATACTCCAAGTTCACATCGATAACTAGTGGGTCATCCCCCGGGGTTGGATCATGGTGATCTAAGATCACCACCAGATTTCTCCCATGGTTAAGCTTAGCTATCATGTCGCCGTGAGGAGACCCTATATCGCAGTAGACTATCAGCCCTCCCTCCATTGAATGAATCTTCTCCACAGCTTCAGGGATCATCTTCTCCAAGCATACCCTGCTAGGTGCTAACCCAAGGTTTTCCAAGGCCTTAGAAGCCACGGCTCCAGCGCATAGACCGTCTGCATCGTCGTGATGCACTACCACAACTTGGCTAGGAGAGAGCTCTCGGAGTTTCGGAAGAAACTCCTCAGCCTTCCTCCTCACATAAGCCATTGCTTTCTCTAAAATGCTCATAGAACCCTCTCCTCGAAGAGACAATTCTCCGAGGCACTATTCTTATACTTGTGCATCACCATATAGCTTCGGTAAGGTGTTGTAGATGAGCCAGTCTGAAACGCCTGCAGAGGCGCGGCCGCAAGCTGCTCAAGTGAAGGCACCCCCTCCCACTGCGGAGAAGCCATCTGCAGCAATCGCTGCTTCTTGGCTGTGCTTCGCTGCAGGGCTCTTCACAATTTTCATCGCGTATCTCCTAGTATTTGCCGAAAGCTTCTTCAGCCAGTTTCAAACTCTAACTGCTTTCATCCCACAATTAGCTCAGCTCTCTCAACCTCTTCAAGCCTCTCTCCTCTACTACTCCCTGTTCTGCGCTGCAATCATGATTTACGGCATGCTCATAATGATTGGCGGCGCCTACCTCTACGCAGCCCGAAAGGCTGGTGCGGTACTTATAGTGATCTTGGCAATTCTCTCCTTCCTAGGGATAGTTATCGCCCCCTTTAACCCATGGCTCCCCATCAGTGACTCCCAGTTGATTCTCCTACTGGTGGAGGCGAGTCCCTTAATCATAGCAGCCCTAATGGCTGCTGGCAGCTACAACAAGCTCCGCTAGCCCTTCTCAGCGGGGGGCTAGCCCCGTGATGGATGTCGCGGTGGTGGGTGGAGGTCCGGCCGGCTCATCGGCAGCCCTCAAAGCAACTGAGAAAGGCGCTAAAACCGTAATCCTCGAAGAGCATCCGGAGATAGGAATTCCACCTCACTGCGCTGGAATAGTGTGTGCTGAAGATCTTCTCAAAACAGGATTTACTCCCCCAAGCAAAGTGATTCAAGCTGAAGTGGACAAAGCTCTAGCATGGTATGAAGAGTATTCCTTCGAACTCCCCCTCAAGAAGAAGTTCCTCATCCTCAATAGACCTCTCTTCGACAAGCATCTAGCTAAACTGGCGGAGCAGCGGGGAGCAGAGCTTCTTCTCGGCTCCAAGGTGGTTGGAGTTAGGAGAGATGGCTCAAACCTCCGGGTCAAAATATTGGAGCATGACGCCACGAGAGAACTCCTCTGCAAGGTGGTCATAGCTGCCGACGGAGTGGCATCCCGCATAGCTAGGATGCTGGGACTACACGTTTCCCACGAGTTAGCCGCCTGCATCCAGTATGAGATAACGCCCAACCCCATAGTAGAGGATGGCCTGCTAGAGGTCTACTTGGGAACAAGGTATGCTCCCGGGGGCTATGCATGGGTAGTCCCTGCTGGAGAAAGTGCCAGAATCGGCTTAGGTGTGAGGAGAGCCAAGAAGCCCGCCAAGCACTACTTAGACAAGCTTCTCCACCAGAGAGCCCCTGAGGCGAAGATCATTAGGGTCATGGCGCACCCCGTGCCCGTCGGGGGCCCTCTGCCCAAGACCTACGCTGAAAACCTGCTTGTCGTGGGAGATGCAGCTGGGCATGTAGTGCCCAGCAGTGGAGCCGGCATCGTGCCAGCTCTCATTTGCGGCAAGTACGCTGGCGAAGTAGCTGCCGAGGCAGCTCTCAAGGATCTCCACCACTCTCAGCGCGAGCTATCAAGGTATGAGGCTCTCTGGCGTTCCCATCTTGGAGGCAAGTTTGAGGCTGCCCTCAAGATCAGGAGGATCGCCGAAGATATGCCTAAGGAAGACAGGGAACTCATAGCTCAGCTCCTACGAGGGACATTGGGAGAGCATATCAAGCATGGCAGAAAGGTGAGAGCTCTCCTCTACCTCCTCCTAAGACACCCCAGAATATTGAAGTACGCTAAAGCCGTGATACAAGCCAGGAGATATGGATTGTTTTAAGAGGCATCTACGCCTAATTCTATCTCTGAGATAAGGCTCCTCTGCGGAGGGAGTGCTCAGCCTTGCCGGTGAAGATAACCTACCTGAGCCACGCCATGTTCGAGCTCTCCAACGCCAAAACACTGCTCATAGACCCCTACTTTTCCGGAAACCCCTATGCTCCCTCCTATACCAAGACTCCAGATTTCATCTTGGTAACCCACGAGCACTTCGACCACGCTGACATCAAGCAGTTCACATGCCCTGTTGTGGCGCCGCCCACTGTCAGAGCCGCCAACCAAATCACCATGAAAATAGGCGACAAAAAGGAGATCAATGGAATAGCCGTGGAGATGATAGGTGCTCATCACCCGCAGAGCAAGTATCCCACTGGCTATGTGATCACCATGGAGGGTAAGAGGATAGCACATCTAGGTGACACTTACTTGGAAGGCGTGAAGCCTCTACAAGACATAGATGTCCTCCTTATACCCATCGGAGGCACCTACACCATGAACATTGATGAAGCGGTCAAAGCCCTAGAGATCATCAAGCCCAAGCTAGCCATACCCATGCATTACAATACTTTCCCCGAAATACGCGCTGATCCACAGGAATTCAAGAGGAAAGCTGAAGGAAGGGGCTTTAACGTCATGGTTCTAGGAATAGGGGAGAGCTACACCTTGGAGTAGCCTTCAACTCTCCTTACTTTTCTTTAGGTTTCATTCCTTCACCAGTTATGAGAACTGCCGCCTCTATGGCAAGGGCAGCTGAAACTATTTCACGGTTAAAGCTTCTCACAATTTCTAGAAGCTCCAATTTACGGGCGGCTCTTTGGGCTAAGTCTATGTAGTGCATGAATTTCCAAGGTGATTCCTCTCCTCGCTGCAACCTCCAATACCTCTTCTTATCCTTCGCAATTCTCTCAGCCCTCTCTTCAGCAAAAGACTTCACGTCAACGTGGGGATTCCAAAGTGCTTCAGCATGCCCGCTGCTCCACTGATAGAAGTCGAGCACTGTGTAATCTGCTATCCTTAAATGCAGCCTCCAGCCTCTATCGTCGAGAAGAACCTTTGATTCAACGGAGTCTACAGCAAGTCTTTCTAAACACTCTGCAACTGATCCTCCAAGCGCTAGAAGAGGGCTCACATAGATCGATGCTAGCACCGCGGCTTCTACAATAAGGGGCTCCACATCTTCCACCACAGCTATCCTCTGAGCAAAGGAGATGAGATTCTCCGCCGGGTAGGAGAGCTGAACAAAGGGCTTTCCGGATAGCAGCTTGGAGTCAAGGTGCTCTACAAGAGCTGGGGGCACGCCGACATTCCTATACTTAAATCTCCTCACAAGCCATTCAACATGCTCTCCTATATCATCGCCCGGGATAAACACCACAACTCCCCTAAGGTTCTTCACTAAGGCTGCATAGCGTGAAAGGGAGACGCTCACTTTGA
>JAGHCH010000054.1 GCA_021160575.1 Thermoproteota archaeon
CGATAATCCAGTAGCTTGCCTCCTTGGGATAAACATAGAAAGAGAACCTGCCATTGGCATCCGTACGTTCAAAGTCATGCACACCTTGGGAAATCAGCTCCACATCTGCGTCCTCTAAGGGGTTGCCGTAGTCGTCAACTACTCTTCCGGTAACCTTCACACGATGTGAAGAAAGCGAGGGAAACTCGCTGAAGTATACGTAGCGGTAATCCCATAGGGAATGCATCCCGCCTTCTTTAATGCTAGATGTGCTGCCAGCAACAATAGTTGCTTCAAGCGCCACCACTTGGAGCAGAATTAGCAATGTTAAGAAGAGAACTGGAAGTTTATAGCTCTTCCCCAAGCACACAGCCCACCTTAGAGGTTAGGATGCATGCAGGAGATTTACTAGTTCTCTCTACTGGACAGTATTAAAGATTTTTCGAAGCAGAAGGGTAGCGATATCATGGAAAACCGCGATTAACTGCTATGTTGATGCTGCATGGATTTTGAGAAGAGTATGCATAGCTTCATGGAAAGGTGCAAGGCTAAAAATAGGAGTCTTCCACTGGTAGCTTAAATGCTGGAGGAAGAATCATTGATCTTAATGTCCATTAAACCTAGGTTTGGAGAGCAGATTCTGGCTGGCGTGAAGAAGATCGAACTCCGCCGGATGTTCCAGCCAGTCGTGAGAGGTGATAGGGTGATCCTCTATTTTTCCAGCCCAGTTAAAGCGCTAGTTGGAGAGTTCACTGCTGGGGAGGTTTACTCTGGAGCTGTGGAGGAAGTTAAGAGGTTGGTGAAGAAGATGGGGGAAGTGGGCGTAGGGGAGGAGGATTGGCTTTACGTGGTTGGAGCTCGAAGGGCTCTTGCCATTGAGGTTATGGAGCCGAAGCGCTATCCGAGGATGGTTCCCTTGGAGGTTTTGAGGAGACGTATTCCCGGCTTCATGCCGCCCATGAGCTATCTTCGTCTGTCAAATGGAAGCCATATTGGGAGGGAACTCCGGAGAATTGTGGAGGAGCTGATGAGCAATGCCCCCTGAAAAGGAGAGTGAACGCGATCATAATCATATAGGCGGCTTGCTATTCATTGCATGCATGTTTATCGGAGCTGGGCTAGGGATGCTCTTCGACAAGGTGGCGGTTGGCGGAGCTCTAGGGATGGGTGTAGGCTTCCTCTTAATGGCCTTCACTAGAACGAAGAGACTGCAGGTGAAGCCTGTGGAGGTTACGGTTCCCAAGGATCTTCCATCGCTGGTGCTGGCTATTATAGGAGCTTTGGTGATAGCTGCGGGTGCATTAATGCTCACGGCACCGAAGCTCATCTACCCCTACTTGACGGGATTGGCTGCTATACTTGTAGGCTTAATGATAGTTGTGTGGGGGCTGATGCTGAAGAAGAGGTAAAGCCGTCTAGATTTCGGCAACAACCCGCACTGGAGAAGCTGTTGCCCCTTCAATTTTGAGGGGGAAGGCGTAGTACTTCACGCGGCTTTGCAGCATTTTTGAGAGGTTGCAAAGGTTTTCAATGATGGGTATTCCAGCCCTGAGGAGAATGCGGTGTGCTAGGAAAGTTGTCGAGGTGGCTGGATCGAGGCTTGGAGTGTCTATGCCAACCAGCTTAGCCCTCACATCGACTAGGAGCTGAGCTGCCTCCGCTGAGAGCCCTGGATTCTCGGAGAGGTATTCTCGGCTGCCATAGCGGTGCTCCCAGCCAGTGTAGAGGAAGACGGCGTCGCCAGCTTGGTAGGGGGCTTCATTCAGCCTTTTCCTAAGAAGATCGCGGGAGACTTCGCGTTCTCCTCTTACATCGACTGCGACGGCATACCCGGTGAATACCTCCAGGGGAAGCTGGTCTACCGTCTGGCCGTCCTCGATGAAGTGGAGTGGAGCATCAAGGTGTGTTGCTGTGTGGGTTGCCATGTGCAGAACTTCAGCTCTAAAGCCGTGAACCTCGTGCTTAGCCCATAGAAGCACTACTACCTTAGGATAAGCTGGGAAAACTTGGGTTTCTGGGCTTATTTCACGGGTGAGATCAATCAGTGTCATGGAGATCTCCTCGCATCATCTAATGTGGAATGCACGGAACTTTGCTTTTTCTTCGGTTCGCCTCTAGCAGCAGAGTGCCACTATCAAGGCTGCATAAGCCTTTGCCGCGGTTTTGAGGTAGTCGAGGCGAATGTACTCGTTTTCCGTGTGGGCAAGGTGCTCTTCGCATGGGGAGAAGCCTATGGAGGGTATCTTGAAGTGCTCTGCAGCCCATCCTAGATCTGTGGCGAAATCCCACTTGATGATCTCCGGGGTGTAGTTGATGGAGGACTCTACAGCTTTTCTTGCCGTCTGAACTAGGGAGTGCTGAGGATCTGTGTAGAGGGGAGGCATGTACTTAACGGCTTTCTCCCTATATCCAGTGTAGGTTTGCTCCTCAACCTCCCTCGGCTTGACCTCAGCTTCTAAGCCTTTCTCTTGGAGGAGCTGCTGCAATGCGAGCACTACTTGCTGGAGGGATTCTCCGGGGATGAGACGGCGATCCAAATATATGGTGCACTGGTCGGGGATGATGCTGTACTTGCCAGGTTTGCAGTAGATGTTAGTGACTGTCATGGTTGCCTTTCCTAGGAAGAAGTGTTCTGGCAGCTGCTCAGCAGCCTTCTCCAATTCGAGGAGTATGGACGCCATCTTGTAGACGGCGTTTACCCCTCTCCAGGGAGCACTGGCGTGAGCTGTTTTTCCACGGGTGGAGATCTCCAGTTCGGCTCTTCCCCTATGCCCTATGGCTATGTTGAGGCTGGTGGCTTCGCCGGAGACTATGCATTGGATCTGCCTTTCTTTTAGAGTTCCGAGCATGAGGTGCCGCATCCCTAGGCACTCGCCCATCTCCTCCATGACAACACTGGTCATGAGAAAACTTCTCCGCAGTTTGACACCAGCCTTTGCTACCGCTGCTCCAGCGATGATCATGGCTGCTGTGGCACCCTTGGTGTCAGCAGCTCCTCTGCCGTATAGCTTGCCGTCACCTATTTCGCCGCTGTAGGGGTCGAAGCGCCACACCTCAAGGTTGCCGGGATCCACATGGTCTAGGTGCGTATTGAACATGGTCGCTAGTTGGTCCTCCGTGCCGTAGAACTCGCCTACCACGTTGCCTACATGATCCTTGTATACCACGTCGTAGCCTAAATCCCTCATGTAGCCTAGAAGAAGATCAGCATACTTGCCTTCCTCTCCACTCAAGCTTGGTGTCTGCACAGACCTTCTAGCAAGCTCAACAAGAAGATCCTCGAGTTTTTCAACAGCAGATAGAACATCATTGATAGAGGAGAGCAAGGAGAACACCTACCTCATAATTTCCAGCAAGGCTCTTAAAAGAGCTATGTGATTGCTATTACCTCATCGGCTAGATCGTAAAAGTGCTTATCCCCTGTAACCACCTTGGCTCCGAAGCGCCTAGCTGTTGCGAGGATTATAGAGTCGGCTAACCCCCAGTTCTTCACCTTCAACTTCCGTTCAACATCGATCTCTCCAGCAGCGATAGCTATCTCCTCGGTTAATGGAACAATTACCGTAGAGGAGCGCACATAGCTGAGGCGAGCGTGCATACCATTCAAGGTTTCTCTGCCAGCATGCACCTCCCTCAACAGCTTTCTACTCAGCTCTGCTAGGGCTATCGTTGGAGTAACTGAAAAGCCCGCCTCAATGTAACGCTTAGCTTTTGCACCAGCAGCCGAGCCTCGAAAGTACTCTATCCAAGCGTAGGCGTCGATGACATACTCAAAGCTCATGGAACTCTGCCTCTTCCTCTTCAGTGAAGGAAGCTAGCTTTGGATTTGAGCCGAACATTGATTGCGGGAGGTTCAGCTTCTCCATTGCCAGCTTCAAAAGCAGTTCATCATAGCTCTGAGCCTTCATCTTCTTCTTCAGCATGCTCAGCAGCTGTAGAGTTCTTCTAGACACTTGTATCGTGGTGCTCATAGCTATAACTATAGCTATAGAACCTAATATCGCTTTTTCCGAGAGGCTGCTATGCTCAAGGCTTTATAGCTTGATAAGCTGAACATAAGTGAAGCAGCGCCTGGAGTTTGAGGAGAGTAAGAGCTTGGAGGAACTCCGTAAGGAGGCTTTAATGCAGCTTGCGGTTATCGAGGCTATTCATGAGGTGAAGATTCTTAATAAAGAGGAGGTTGTTGAAGTCGCGGTGAAGGCTTCTAGGAGCCGTGAGGAGTTGTTGAGGCGGATGACCGCTTTGAACACCTATGTTGCTCTTCAAGGTAGGCGTGAAGTGGAAATTCCGTTAGAGCTTCTAAGAGGAGAAAAGTAGGAGTTGATAAATAGCCTTCATATTCGATGGCTAGTAGGGCAGCTGATCAAGCCATGGATAAAGCTTCTTGAGTTTTCTGATGGTTTCTTCGATTTTCTCTTCGGGGTAGTCGTAGGGCTGAAGTAACCCTCTGAGATAGTCGTCGTAGGCTTTGAGGTCTAGGAGTCCGTGGCCAGAGAAGTTGAAGAGCAGCGTCTTAGATTCTCCTGTTTCCCGGCACTTGAGGGCTTCGTCTATAACTGCCTTGATGGCGTGAGCTGTCTCAGGAGCTGGGATGATGCCCTCCGCCTTGATAAAGAGGGATGCCGCCTTACAGACCTCCACTTGGTTGTAGGCTTTGACCTCAACTTCCCCCTCCTTCACGAGGAGGCAGAGAATTGGCGCATCGCCGTGGTAGCGGAGCCCTCCAGCGTGAATAGGCGGTGGGATAAAGTCGTGTCCAAGAGTGTACATTTTGAGGAGAGGAGTCAACCTTGCGGCGTCGCCGTGGTCGTACATGTAAACTCCCTTGGAAAGGGTGGGGCAAGCTGTGGGCTCCACGGCTATGAAACGCACGGGTTTCTCAGCCTTCTTAGACTTTCTATCGTAGTAGAAGGGTAAGAACAGTCCAGAGAAGCTACTTCCACCGCCTACACAGCCGAAGACCATGTCCGGGTAGTCGTCAACTATTTTGAGCTGCTCTTTTGCTTCTAAGCCTATCACGGTTTGATGGAGCAGCACGTGGTTAAGAACGCTTCCCAGCGAGTACTTGGCGTCATCGCTGGTCACTGCATCCTCTATGGCCTCGCTGATAGCTATGCCTAAGCTACCTGGGGTGTCTGGATCTTCTTTGAGCACCTTTCTGCCAAACTCGGTTCTATCGCTGGGGCTTGGAATAACCTCGGCGCCCCAGCACTCCATCAAGATTCTCCGGAAGGGCTTCTGGTGATAGCTGACCTTCACCATGTAGACGGTGGCCTTCATGCCGAAGTACATGCAGCCAAAAGCTAGAGCAGAGCCCCACTGTCCGGCCCCAGTCTCCGTAGTAAGCCTTGCAATGCCCTCCTTCATGTTGTAGTAGGCTTGAGCCACCGCTGTGTTAGGCTTATGACTTCCCGGAGGGCTGACGCCCTCATACTTGTAGTAAATTTTAGCCGGGGTCCTTAGAAGCTTCTCCAGTCTAGCGGCTCGATAGAGTGGTGTTGGCCTCCAAATCCGGTAAACTTCACGAACCTCCTCGGGTATCAGTATCCAGCGGTCGCTGCTTACCTCTTGGCGCACCAGCTCCTTGGCAAAGAGAGCCTCTAAGTCTTTGGGATTCACAGGCTCTCTGGTTTGAGGATTGATGGGAGGGGAGAGAGGCCTAGGAAGATCCGGCAGTACGTTATACCACTGCTTTGGAATTTCATCTTCTGGCAGCAGAATTCTCCTCGAAGTAGCCATGGAGAGAAGCCTCCTAAGCGAAGTATACTCAGAGACTATTTTAGACAGATTTAAGCGTTTCTGAGCATAAGTGTACATAAAAGGTGCAGAGCCTAAACTGCATCTGTGTGAAGGATAGGGAAGGGGGATGAGAGGGGTGAAGCGGGGGAGTCCCGCTCCTCATCCCGATCTCCAAGCGGAGGTGTTGGAGGAGCCTCCCAAATAGGTTTAGAATGCGGTGAGATTTTTAAATGGTTGCGCTATTGCTTTTGAGGAAATAAAATCTGCTCTGTGTGCCTGGTAGTCCTCTAGTTATCTTCAAGCGCTTCAGCTGAGAGGTTGAGCGTTCTTGAGGAGACTTGGGGAAGCACTCCATGGCTCACTTTACTTCGCATTAGTAGTGGAGGCTCTAATTTCCGGGTTCTACGTGATGGTTACGAGGAGCCTCTCCCCTATCTTAATGGCCTTTGTGGGAATGGAGATCCAGGAGATCTTGGTGATCAACATCTTAGCCAGCTTCGCCGCTGTGATGGTGGCATTGGTGCTGTATTATCATAGAGAATTTCTGCTGAGAGATGTGAAGATCAAGTTGCTGGTGTTTCATGGGTCAGCTAGACTGGCATGGGGAATTTTGCCTCTCTGCATCTTGCATCATATAGCCTTCTACGTGGACTTCATCCTCGCAGTTGCCTTGTCGATCCCTACCACGGCGATGATCACCGAGCTGATCCTCAGCTGCTTTGATGAGGAAGAGGCTAAGAAGCTCATAGCTCGTAGAACGGCGCTGGCAGCTTTCTCGGGCTTTGTAGGGCAAGGAGCCATCGTAGCTGTTCTAGCAGGGTTTGCCGGACTTTCAAAGTATGTGATGCTCTATGTGAGCGCGATGGCCGTGGGACTAATCGCCACTGCTATGATAGCCCTCTCCAAGATGCCTTCGTCAATTGAAGCTAAGGTGAAGGTGCTCAGCGAGGAGGCAGAAGTGGAGATCACTGACGTCTTCATCTTCCTCACCTTGTTCCTCTCCTCGAACGCAATCTTGGGCATTGCTTGGTCTCCGTACCTGATGAACGTGCTGGAAGCTCCAGACTACTTAGCGGCGCTGGTGTGCTTCTCCCAGCTGGCTACATCCATAGCGGCTTCACTCTTCTGGGCTGAAGCCCCCTACCGTAGGTACAAGTATGCCTTGGCAGCCGCTGCAGCCATACCAGTGGCAATAATGTTCACCACTAACCCGTGGCTCCACATAGGGATAGCTGCCGCCTTCGCCTTCACCTACACTGGAGCCAACCTATTAGCGGCAACCATCTACGCTGGAACCATTAAGGGTGCTGAGCCCACCAAGGCAGCCATCCTTCTCTCCACAACGCAGGCACTAGCGCAAGTGCTGGGGCTTGGAATAGCGCTGGCGATCTACGGCTTGGGCCCAGGATACATGTTTGCAGCTGCAACTCTGCTTTTGGCCTTTGCAGCTGTGCTTGCAATGCTCACAGTCCCTGAGTTTGCTGTAGTGCCGGAGCACTATGTCAAGCTCTATGCGAGGATGCTCTATAGGACGAGCACAGCTGGCTATGGCTTTATGATCATGACCACTAAGAGGACTGTTATCCTAACCTTGAAGCTCCTCGCAGCTTCGTTCATCCTCCTCTTCGTTTATATTGTTTATAGGATGCTGTACTACCTACTTGCCTTGAGCAGAGGGTGAGCGTGCAATGGAGTACTCTAACCTCTTCGACCTGCTTCTCGAAGCCCTCGGCATGACCCTCGCTGAGGTAGCGGAGCTTGTACCAAAGATCTTGATCTCGGTGATTGTAGCAGCCCTCTTCATAGTGGCGGCTGTCTTGGTCACGAAGGTTGTACGTAAGATCTTGGATACCATAAAGCTCGATGAAATAGCTGGATCAATGCTCTCAAGGTGGGGTTTGTCGATATCATGGATCATAGTGACGCTACTCAACATAGGGATAGCTCTGTTAGCCCTCTACACGATAGTGATGATCATCTCGCCGGGACTCTCCGAGATTGTAGCGACGGCTGTGAACTACATATCTAGAATAGCGAGCGTCATCTTCTTGATGATCTTCACCTTCACAGTCATCAACGCTATAGTGGAGAAGTTGAAGGTGGAGAGCACGATTAGAGGGTTCCTCCTGCTCTTCGCCTTCTTCATAGCCTTGGCTCTGATAATAGATGTGACCTCCCTCAGCACAGAGGTAAAGTCGGCACTCACTTGGGGGATCTCTCTCGGCATAGGGTTATCTATGGGAGTCTTCGCTGCATGGTATTTCTTTGGAGAGCAGATAGCCGAGAGACTTCGTGAAAGAGAGAAGAGGGCGTCTAAGTCTTCACAGGCTTGAAGCTGTAGGGAAGCGTTTGTCAAGCCACTTCAGGGCCTCATGTACGGCTTGATGGCTAAGCCTAAGCTTGTGTGGAGCACATGGAATTATCTTCAGCTCCTTGGGAGGCTTAGCACTGCGGTAGAGGGCGTGAGCATGGCTTACGGGTATGAGCTGATCGCACTGTCCGTGAAGTATGAGAAGAGATCTGGGAGAAATCCTTGAAACATATTTAAGAGGAGGTGAGGAGTGCAGCTCCTCCACCACTTCTCGAGCCCTTGAATAGTCTACCTTCAGCACTTGCGATGAAGCGGCGCGAGAGGTGGCGGCTTTGAAGGTTTCAACGTCGATCCAGTTGAAGTGTGCGGGACAAGCTGCTAAGATAGCTCCTTTTACATTGCTAAGCTCTGGAGAGACTTTGGCTGCGACAGCGGCACCCATACTGAAGCCCCAAACAACTAGTGGTAGCTGAAACTCCAAGGAAGCCCACTCTGCAACGGCTTGGAGATCTCTACACCACCCCTCAAAGGAGAAGAAGCCGGAGCTCTCTCCTACGCCTCTGAAGGTTATGGCGACTGCAGAATAACCTCGATCAGCTAAAAGCTCCGCCAACTCCGCGTAGCCCCGGTCTCTTTCACCGCGCTCCTCCCCAGAAGGCAAGCCGTGGCAGAGAATTATACACCACCGTGCATCTTCAACACGCCAAGCTCTAACCCTAACCGCAACCTCCGGCTCCACAGAAAGCATCAACTGCATACTTTGCATGTATACAAGTATTGCAATAGGAAAACATTAAGTTGAAGGATAATCCATGATTATGGGAAAGCTGGAGAAATCGGACATCCACACGAAGTAAATTTCACCTTAAGTTTAACTAAATTTGAAGGGGGAAGCAAAGCTGGAAATAGAGGGAGGGCAGCTCATATTGCAGCCATTAAAGCCTAAGATCGTAGAGGTGGATCCCAATCTTATCGATGAACTTCTCAGAGAAGAGCACCACTTAGAGAAGACTAAGCACGAGAGACTCTCGAAAAAATGAGCTATAGTGATGCAAATAGCAATAAGGGAAGGACCATCAAAATACTTTGAGTAACTGGTGGCTAGAGGTATTGTAATGCTGGCATACTACACCCTTGAATCTAGGGCAGAGTTGGTGAAGAAGAGAGAAGCCCTTCCCACAGAGTATGAGCTTCTATGGATTCACTTGCCGCGGATAGAATACTTAGAAGCCCTTCAAGAACTGTTACCCTTTAAAGTGAAGCTGCCGAGGAAGCCAAAAGCCCCCTCAATTCATGCTGCCCCAGACTACAGCATGTTCACTGTGGCTGCAGTGAGAAGAGAGAGGGATCGCGGATACGTGTTCAAGCACTTCTCGTGCATTGCCTCTAGCAAAGCCCTAGTGACCTTCGGCGAGCTGCTCAGTGAAGTTGAGGAAATCATGAAGCTCCACCTTGAGCAACCCTTTACCAGCATAGGGGAGATGGTTGAGCAAATCCTTCTGATGCTGCTGGGCAAGTGTGAGGAGGAGCTTGATTCGGTGCACAACGTTCTAGATGCCATAGACGAGCTCCTGGCGAAAGAGGCGGCTTTGGAGAGGCTCTTCAGGGAGGTTTGGGTTGTCAAGAGAAGGCTGCGCATGCTTAGGCGCTCCATATCGAGTATGCGCTACATCGCCATGCACTCCTACAAGCTAGCTGAGCCTGTGGCCAAGGCCGTTAGCAATGTGAAGGCTTTGTTAGATTACCTGTCTGAGGAGGTAAGCCATCTCGAGGATAGACTGGATGTAATCGTTGGCATGCTCTACACGCTTTCATCTGACAGGCTTAACAGAGTGGTCTCAAAGCTAACTGTTATCTCAGCGATCTTCTTGCCGCTAACCTTGATAGCCAGCATTTACGGCATGAACTTCCAGTACATGCCGGAGCTAAAACATCCCTACGCTTATCCAGCAGTTCTAGCAGCTATGGTGGTACTCGCCGTCAGCTTGATAATCTACTTCAGGAAGAAGGGGTACATCTAGCGATCTACAGCTCCTCCACTCTCATCGAGAGCTGCTTTGAAAGCCCTTTAACCGCAATTCCCTCTCAGCGCTGACTAGGAGGAGATCGTCGAACTCCTTGGAGAGAGCACAGAGAAGACCAGCCGCGGGCTCCGTGCCTCTTTGGATGCGAGAGGATAGCTGCATTTCCCTTAGTCACTGCTAGGAGTGGGAAATCCCTTCAGCGAAG
The DNA here is from genome assembly GCA_021160575.1 of Thermoproteota archaeon. Taxonomy (GTDB): domain Archaea; phylum Thermoproteota; class Methanomethylicia; order Methanomethylicales; family JAGHCH01; genus JAGHCH01. The sequence goes on from JAGHCH010000054.1 coordinate 10,259, forward strand.
GGCGTCCTCCAGATAGAACTACCACTGGGATCTTGATCTTTAACCATGTGGATCAAACATTTAGCCAGAGAAATTTCATAGGAGAAGCGGAGAGCCACCGCAAAGAGACGTTCCTCCTCGTAGGGTAGGGGCCGCTCTTCATTAAAGAACGCTATGTAGAGAATCCCCCCTCTTCCCAGCTTTGATGACTGCCTTCAACCATTAGGAGCTGCTAGCTGCGAAGCCAGCCTCGGCGAGTGATGAGAAGCAAGGGCAGAGCAGGCCTTTGCTGAGAAACTTCATTAAGTAGCAGCTGCACTTGAGGCACCTATACCAGATAGGAAAGCCATCGGGAGCTCTAAGAGAGGTATCCCTATGAAGCATATTTCCCTACACCTCATAGCTTGCCAGAGTTTTAGAAGGCAGTGTCAGTAAGACTAAGCTTCACGCCTCTCCCTCTGCAAAGGCTTATCTATTTCATGGATATAGTTGGAGCTAGGAGAGATTGATGAGACGAGTTGGACGAATAATACTTCGCATGCCCTTTCATCCCTTCGTGCTGATACTTCTAGTCTTCACGGGATTCTTCACCTTCTACTGGGTAGCGCTCATCTTAGGAGCTGTGACAACTGCCTTTAGGATTCTAGGCTTGACTGCCACTCAAGGGTTGATGATAGCGACAGGGATGCTCTTCTTCTCCATAATCTTAAGCGCTGTAGATGTGGTGGTGTATAGAGTGGAGAAGCCTTTCTCAGAGCTGGAGATGGAGTTTACCACCGTGTTTGGGATACCATATCCAGTTCCAAGGCTGAGACTTACCACGAAGGAGATGTTGGTGACTGTAAACGTAGGTGGAGCAATCATACCACTCGCAATCTCAGCTTCAATGATTTACTTACTATCCCTTAAACCAGATGCAGCTCCAACATTTGCGGCAATGCTTCTCACCACTATGGTTGTCACTTTAGTATCCTATTACTTCTCGAGGATAGTGCCGGGGGTGGGGATCGTGCTTCCAGCGTTTCTCCCTCCAATGGTTTCAGGCTTGGCAACGGTGGCTTTCACCGGGGTGCTGGGAGTTCTGAAGTATGCCCTGCCAGTTGCCTACGTGGGAGCCGTGCTGGGAACATTGATAGGAGCAGATCTCCTCAACCTAGCCAAGTACCTGGATAGGCTTGAAGCACCCCTGGTGAGCATTGGAGGAGCTGGAACCTTTGACGGCATATACTTGAGTGGGATTATAGCCCTAGTCTTCACGCTGTTCCTCACGTAAGGAGTTTCTGGTTCTAGATCTTGAGAGAGGAAATTACCTTCTCTAGGCTCTCTATCTTGGCTCCATAGGCTTTGGACATGTAGTCTATCATGAACTCTTGGAACTGCTCCTCGTAGCTGGAGATGCAGTCCTTGACTACTGTGACCTTGTAGTTGTGAAAGAAGGCATCTGCCACTGTGTGCTTCACACAGTACTCGGTGTAAATACCACAGACCACCACTTCATCCACGCCCAGCTCTCTTAAAAGGAGGTCAAGGTCCGTAGCAAAGAAGCCAGTATACCGCCTCTTGTAGACCATGTAGTCGCCTTCAGCTGGCTTCAGCTCATCTACTACCTCGGCTTCTGGAGAGCCTCTAAGAGCATGAGGACCCCAAAGCTCAAACTCCTTATCTCCTGGGAGATGGGAATCGCATATGTAAATTACTGGCAGCTTTGCCTCTCTAAAGGCTTGGATGAGCTTGGCGATCTTGGGGATAATGGGCTTCTCTTGTTCCCTAATGAAGCCTTTGAGCATGTCTATAACTAGTAGAGCCTTCAAAGCGAGAATACCTCCGTAGTCAAGTCCTTTGACTGAGGTATTTCTGGCTTTTGTGTTCACCCTCCGCACTGTAAACTCTAGAGGTGACATAAAAAGAATTATTGAAGGTATGTGGTAGAGTTGAGATCCACTTTTCTACGTGACAATCCAGTTCAGTTTGCCCTTTTTGAGAGCTCTCCTCAGCTCTAGAGCGATGCGATCGCCCATGCTCATGGTTCTCTGGTACTTGGCGTTGGCATACTGACCGCCTATAGCCATGTGGACGTTGGTGCCTCCGCCATGCCTTAGAGCTACATCTTGCGTCACTGGGATGTGGAGGTAAATGTCCTCAGCTGCCTCGGCGTCGTAGAGCCCGTAGTCCTCTGGCTTCTTAGGCTCCATGCTGGTTGTGTAGTCGAGCTTGATGGTTGGAGTGTAGCCATACTTTGAAGCCCTATCCCATGTGACCAGCGTTTGGAGACACCATGCTCCTATGATGCCTGGCGGCTCGTACTTCGCGAAGGTTAAGAGGAGGGCGTTGGCGCACTTTAAGACGTCTTTGAGTAGGGACTCCCTCATGCTGATCATGGCATGGAAGGTGACTTCGAAGGAGGGAGTCATTCGCTCCTCTATCTTACGTTGAACTTCCACGGGAAGTCTCTTCACCCCATCGAGGATGGACTCTCTCCGCTCATCGATAGAGAGCAGCTCATTAGCGAGACACCTTCTAGCATCTTCAAGGGAGATCTCGTAAATGGAGGCTAAAGCATCGTCCACGTCGCCCCATTCCTCTGCAGCACTTAGAGGCGAGTAGAAGAAGTTGAAGTTGGCGTGAGGACCGAGCACAATCTGCTCCACCCTAGCTGTCCTCAAGCCCTCCACCGTGAGATTGCCAGCTTCAATTTCCCTTTCCACCTTCTCTTCTAAGTCATGGGAGTCAGCCGCAAAGATGAAGGTTCTTTCGAAGCTGCGCTTAGCGTGTTCAGCTTTCAGAACTAAAGGGTCGTTAATGGGCTCCTTGAAACGCAGTCCCTTGCTGTAAACTTCGAAGCTGTAGGCTTTTGGAGTGGGTATTCCAGCCTTCTCAGCGTACCAATAATAGTCTCTTTCTAGCTCTCCACGGTTCTCTACCTTTAAGAGGAAGCGAGAGCCGAGTATTGGAAGCTTGAAGTCTCTCTCAATTTTAGTGCATTGGGAGTCTCCTCCAAGGTAGACGGCGAAGGCTCTGTTGGGGACTTGTATGGCTTCAAGCTCCCGAAGGTCGTCGATGTACTTGAAGACTTCATCGTAGCGATCTAGGAGCAGTATTGCTAGATTCCAGTCTCCACGCTTCTTGATGTCGCGTGCATCTTCAACCACAACTACATCGCGCCTAGCGACCTCTGGAAGCTCCTCGATGAACTCTCCAGGTTTCCCAGCTATGATGTTCTGCAGATAAATCGGTGCTCTGGATTTGGTGGTGTAAATTATGGATTTGAAGCCGTAGTTACGGGCGCCACTCCTTGCATCTAGAGCTGAGTGAGAACCCAGTATGAGAGGTATGGGATCCTTATACTTTGCGCTTATTTCCCGCATTTCTGCTGTTATGTCGGTCAAGGGGTTAGACCTCCCTTCCGGCTTCAAGGCGTATCTGCATTCTTCCTAATAAAGATAGGAAGTGTTGAGAGGAAGATCAGCTGCTCATCAGCACACCAAGGACCTTCGAGCCATATTGCAGCTTTACATGCGATGATTCCTCTAGCACGCTTCACCAGCCTCTCCAAGGCTCGAAGAGTGTTGCCAGTTGACACCACGTCATCGAGGATGCACACTCTGCGCCCCTGTATTCTATTGGCATCCCTCTGCGTGAACACAAGCATTTGCGGCTTGCCTGTAGTGATAGATTTAACCTCCTCCACCAATACAGCGCCCATGTAAGCTTTGACATCCTTTCTAGCCACCACGAAGAACTTGTGTCCAAGCTGCTTAGCCACCTCATAGGTTAGGGAGAGTGACTTAGCTTCAGGCGTCACGATGATCTCAGGGTTGAAAGGCTTGATCTTCTCCGCTAGGAGTTTGGCTGCAGCCGTGATGAACTCTACGTCGCCTAGCACTAATTCAGCATCAGAAGCGATCCAAGTGCCTTCATCAACTCTAGCCAAAGGCAGCTTACGGGTGATGTTCGCAAGGCTGACCTCATAGTGAGTTTCCCCCGTGTAGGGCTTAACCAGCTCCATGACTAGACACCTCCAGCCAACCACCTGATAGCTAGAATAGCAGCTAATGCGGAGATGGTGGAGGCTATAACTACATAGTCTATGGTCTCTAGGCGATGGTGGAAGAAGCGGCTTCGCGAGCTCTTCAAGTTGAAGAGCTTTAGTTCCATGGCAAGGGAGATTCGATCAGCCATTTCAATGCTCTTCACCAGTAGAGGGATGATGACGGGGATGTAGTCGCGGATCCTCTTGAGGAGGAAGCCTCTATCCAGCTCAAGACCCCGTGAGGTTTGAGCCTCCTTTATTGCTTGATATTCATAGGAGACGCTGGAGATGTGCCTAAGGGCGAGGCTTAGGAGGAAGATCGCAGATCTCGGCAGCTTTAGGGATTCAAGCGCTGAAACTACTTCACTGGGGGTGGTTGTCGCTATGAAGATGAAAGGCACGGATATTAGGATGAGCAGCCTCAAAGCCATGAAGGCGCCTAATTCAAAGGAGACTCCGAATGCTGCGTTCCGGTATATGAGGGAGTAGCTGCTCATGGTAGCCCAGAGGATGAAAGCTACAGCTACCATGGGGCCAAAGATCTTTAAGAGCTTCAGCAGCTTTCCATGAACCCTACCAATGACGCCGACTAGAAGCGTTGCAGCCAGGAGGACAACTACTGCTGGAAGGCTTGTTACGAGGAAGGCTGAAATTATCAAGCCAGCTGCTACCGCGAGGCGGGCGCGAGGATCAAGTGCTCGAAGTGGACTCTGCATTAAGCTGCTTGACAGCATGAGGTTTGCACCTCTCTGCAGCTGTATTCAGCTAGAGGGGGCTCAAGACCTGCCTCCTCCAAGATCTGCTCATTGAGCAGCACGGATTCAGCTTCGCCAATGCACCTTACCCTGCCGTCAACTAGCACAGCAACTCTATCAGCTACAGCTAGTGCGAACTCTGAGTCATGGGTTACAACAACTATGGACTTGCCGAGGCGCTTAGCCTCGCCTATTATTGAAGCCAGCTCTCTGAGGACGCTTTCATCCTGCCCTGTAGTAGGCTCATCTAAGATGAGAACTTGTGGGTTAAGAGCTAGAGCAGATGCAATCACCGTTCTAACTTTCTCTCCCATGCTCAGCTTGTACACTGGCTTATCGCGTAGAGAGGTGAGCTCTAGTAGCTGGAGGGCTCTTTCAGCATTCTCTAGGGGGAGACCTAGGTTTCTGCATCCGAAGGAGACCTCATCCCAAACTGTTTCAGCGAATAAGTGCTTGGAGGGATCTTGGAAGGCGAGTCCCACTATCCTAGCTACTTCCGCTGAGCTCGTGCGGCGGGTGCTCTTACCGTCGATGAGCACTTCGCCTTTAGTTGGCTTCAGCAAGCCGTTGAGAAGCTTCATGAGTGTAGTTTTGCCCGAGCCGTTGCGACCCATCACCGCGAGAACTTCGCCTCTGCACACTTCAAGGGTTACACTCTTCAGCACCCATGGACCGTCGTAGCGGAACCACACATCTTCAACTTTGATAATGGGTGAAAGCCTGCCCCCACCACTGCTGCTGACACGGCTTGAAGGCAGTGTAGAGAAAGTATGGAGGGCGCCCGGCTTTAGAACACCCTCCTCCAATAGGAACAGCTTGTCAACCACGTTTTCAAGGCCCTTGAGCTTCCTTAGGAAAAGGACTATTCCGCAGCCATGCCTCTTTAGCTCTGCTATAGCCTTGGAGAGACCTTTAACGCCAGGCCAATCAAGGTTTGACGTTGGGTTATCTAAGATCAAGAACTTGGGCTTGAGAGCAACCACTGAAGCTATTGCTAACCTCTGCTTGAGGCCACCAGACAGCTCTGAGATCAAGGCGTGCTGCCTATCTCTAAGGTTGAAGAGCTCAAGAACACATTCGAGCCTCTCCCGGATCTCCAGGTTGGGGATATTCAAGTTCTCTAAGCCGAAGACGATGTCCTCCTCCACTGTTAAGCCGAAGATCTGGGATTCGTAGTCCTCCAAGACCACGTTCACGTTCTTCACAACTTCAGTGAAAGAGGAGGAGAGGATGTCAATGCCGTTTACTCGAACTTCGCCAGATATAGATGCGTGGATGCGGTGGGGGATAATGCCGGACAAGCAGTAGGCGAGCGTTGTCTTGCCCGAGCCGCTTTTGCCGATGACTGCCGTCACCTCTCCAGGCTTCACCTCAAAGGTTACTCCTCGCAATACGCAGTGGGAGTCATAGCAGCAAGAAAGATTCCTAGCTTGAAGGGAGCTGTTGGCGGAAATGGCTAAGCCACCTCTATAGTCGCCACTTCAGCAGTCCCCGCTTGAGGAGTGCTGGAGTAACTGCTGCGAGCACAATAGGCGTTCCGATCACTATTGGAGGGAGATCACTCAGCACTAGGAAGACGCAGGCAGGTGTGAAGGGAGCTACACCTACTAAGTCGAAGCCTATGGCTACTATTGGCACCATAATGAAGCCCGAAATCGCTGAGATTACAGATGCCTTCAGAAGCCCCTTCTTGGTCAGGCACTCCTCGGGCTTCACAAAGAGACCTGGCAGCAATCCGGTGAGACCTACGCCGATTAAATCGAAGATTGGAGTTGCGGGGTTGAAGTAGCCTCCTAGGAGAGCCCACAGAGTGTTGCCCAGTGCCCCTGAGACGAAGCCCATTATGGGACCAAAGAGGATGCCGAAGATGCATGGAAGGAAGGCGAGCACACGCCAGTGAATAGCTCCTGGAATCAATGGGATAGGCGCTGTTAGGAGGAAGCCTACGGCTGTGACGGCGGAGCATACAGCTGCGTATGCTAGGAATTGCATGGAGTTCGGCTTAACATATAAGGGAATTGCTTCATGATCCATGGGAAACACCGCAGCAAAAGTGTATATACATAACTACATAAAAATTTGCAGAAATTTGATTCATATTTTTCAACAAATATTTAAAAGAGCATGTTGGTAAGAAGGCGCTTACTTCCTGCGAGAAGCCCTGAAAAACTATAGAACTAGGCAACGCAGCGTGGAGTTTTTGATTAATTCATGTCAAAAATAACGCATCTATTCACGCAAAATTTAAATAACTAAGGTATAAGAAGGAGTGCGGCATTCTGGTCTAATGCTCTCAGATGCTCGCTGCCCATGGGAAACTAGAGAAGCATGTCACTAAGAGAGGTGGCCCACTATCAAGGGCAGCATGTGAACATGTCAAGCAAAGAAGGCTGGTAGGCAATATTAGGGAGCTTAAAGTATCTCTACATTGGAGCATGAAAAGTAATGCCCTCTGTGAGGATAATCGAGATCATGGTTCCAGCCGAAGTGAAGCTGACAGAGAAGGAAGCCAAGACTATAATTGCTGTCGAACTTTACCGTGAGGGCAGATTGACACTTAAGCAAGCTGCAGAGCTTGCAGGATATTGTCTAGAAGACTTCATGAAGGAGCTTTCAAAGAGGAAAATTGGGATTGTTAACTGGGATTCTTCAGAGCTGGAAGAGGAACTGAGGAATGCGGAAAGGCTTGCTAGGCAGCTCTAATGCTGCTTTAGTAATTGTATCCAATACTTCACCATTAATAGCTCTCAAGCATGCGGAGATTCTTCATGCTTTAGGCCTTCTTTTAAAATCAGTAGTGGTGCCTCCAGCAGTGTTAGCTGAGTTGAAGGTTAAGGAGGAAGAAGTCTTCTCAAAATTGGAATTCCTTCAAGTTATTGCCCCTCAAAATAAGGAGATGGTATTTCATCTTAAGCGTATTGTAGATGAAGGAGAGGCAGAAGCCATAACCTTAGCTGTGGAGCATAGCGCTTGGCTTCTCATAGATGATCTAAAGGGAAGGAAGGTGGCGAGGAGGCTAGGGGTAAAAGTTGTTGGAACACTGGGAATTCTCAAAATAGCCAAGCAGAAGGAATTTCTTTCTGACGTCGGGAGCGCCATCAAGAGGATGAAGGCAAGGGGCTTCTATATAGCGGACGAGATAGTGGATAGGTTTCTCAAAGAGGTGGATGAAGAAGGCTAGCTGAGTTTTCAGTGGGAAAAATGTGGGAAAAATTTAAAGGGAGCTTTGCTGGGAGTATAGGGCACAGCTGGCTGGAGATGAGCTGGTGATGCAGCGCCAACATTAATACGCAGCTTGGCAAGAAAGGAGGCGTTGGAGTCCATTCCTTATAGGGCGGAGGATGTCAGAGGAAACCTCTTGAGGCTCGACTTGAACGAGAACTCCTATCCTCCTTCTCCTAAGGTCTTAGAGAGGATAGCCGAGGCTGCTAGGAGCTGCAACTGGTATCCTAGACCCTCCATGATGCGTCAGCTGGCTGAGAGGCTTGCTGAGTATGCTGGCTGCAATGCTGACTATGTGCTGCCTACATGTGGATCGGATGAAGCCATAGAGCTTGTCTGCAAGGCCTTCCTAGAGAGAGGAGACCGTGTAGTGACTGTTTCTCCGACTTTCGCCATGTATAGGTTCTATAGCCGCGTGCAGGGTGCAGAAGTGATGGAGGTTCCGCTGGAGCCTCCAAATTACGATATTGGAGATGGCTTCCTAGAGAAAGCTTCAGAAGCTAAGGTGGTGTTCCTCTGCAATCCCAACAACCCTACGGGCAACTTGATAGTAGACGAAAGGCTGGTGAGAGAACTTCTTGATGGAGAGAGGCTGGTGGTTGTTGATGAAGCTTACTACGAATTCTCGGAGGTCAGCTTCTCCAAGCTTGTTGAAGATTACTCGAACCTCGTGGTTTTGAGGAGCCTCTCCAAGTCCTTCAGCATTGCTGGCCTGAGGGTGGGCTACTGCATAGCTTGCCCAGAGACGTTGGAGATGCTCTTCAACGTTAAGCCTCCCTTCACCATAACCTCAGTCTCCATAGCTGCTGCTCTAGGAGCACTTGAAGACGTGGAGCACATGAAGAGGAATGTGGAGAGAATAACGTATTGGCGTGATAGGCTGATCTCGGAGATAAACTCCCTCGATGGGCTTAGATGTCTGCCCAGCAAGAGCATCTTCGCATGCTTCACTTGCAGGGATCTGAAAATCGCTAATGTTGAGCTGGTTGAGAGGTTGAAGAGGCGTGGAATTTTGGTGAAGGCTCTTCCGAGGAAGCCTTGGTTTGAGGATTTCGTTAGGGTTACTGTCGCTCGAGAGGAGGAGAACTTGAGGTTTTTGGAGGTGTTGAGGAGTGTCATTGAGGAACTCGGAGGCAGTTAAGCTCGCTATCCCCAGCAAAGGGAGGCTGCGCGAGCCAGTTCTAGCTCTCTTGGAGAGAGCTGGCGTGAAGGTTCTCTACCGTGAGGAGGAGAGGCTGCTTGCATCGCCTACTACTCGCTCAGAGGTGCAGGCGGTGTTCATGAGACCCGAGGACATACCAATGCTCGTAGAAGTGGGGGCAGCCGACCTCGGCATTACTGGCTATGACTTCATCGTGGAGAGAGAGGCAGATGTCGAGGAGATCCTTGACTTGAAGGTTGGAGCAGCGGAGATAGTGTTGGCTGTGCCTCAGATCTCCAAGGTTGAAAAGCTTGAAAATTTGCCCGATGGCGCGAGAATCGCGACACGGTACATCAACTTGACGAGGAGATTCCTTGAAGAAAGGCTTCCCAACAGGAGGTTTAGGATTCTACAGATCAGCGGAGCGGCAGAGATCATGCCCATGCTTGGGGTGGCGGACGCCATAGTCGATGTCAGCTCCACTGGAGTCACCTTGAAGGCTCACGGGTTGAAGGTCCTTGAAGTCCTATTGAAGACCTCTGCTAGGATGATAGCCAACAAGCAGCTTCCAGAGGGCAAGAGGAGAACCATTGAGGAGTTGAAGTTGATGCTTGATGGAGTGGTGCAGGCTGGCGGCAAGAAGATGGTGATGATGAACGTGCCCGATCGCTGCTTGAAGGAGGTGTTGGAGGTTATCCCATCGATGAGCGGCCCCACCATAGCGAGGGTTGAATCCAAGGAGCCTATGTGGGAGGTCTACGCAGTGATGAGAGAGGAGGAGGTCTACGACGTGATCCTCGAAGCTAAGAAGCGTGGAGCTAAAGATCTCGTGATCCTTGAAGTTGAGAAGATTATACCGTAGGTGTAAGCCTTGGAGATCATACCATCAGTGGACATCTCGAAGGGAAGGTGCGTCAAGCGGGTAAGAGGAGTAGAGGGCACGGGGTTAGAGGTAGGCGACCCGGTAGAGACCGCTCTTCACTGGGAAAGTGAGGGCGCCACAAGGCTCCACGTAGTGGATTTAGATGCAGCTGCATTGGGGAAGCTCGTCAACAGGGAAGTGGTGGAGAAGATCTTGAAGGAGGTATCCATTCCCGTTCAGGTTGGAGGAGGTATAAGGGACTTCAACTCAGCTAGCTACTACCTTGAGAGAGGAGCGTCATGGATTATCCTTGGCACGGGTATCTTGGAGAAATCTGGGTTCCTGATCGGTTTACTAGATGTATTGGGCAGCGAGAAGATCATAGCAGCTCTAGACTACAGCAGCGACGGCTTCCTCGTTAAGAAGGGATGGACAGCTAAGACAGATGTAAAGCTCCTGGATTTTGCACAGCACCTCGATGGCTTCAAGTTGGCTGCCTTCCTCTGCACCTACACTTCACTTGAGGGAACCATGGAGGGGGTGGATGCAGACACCATGAAAGTGCTGGCCAGAACCGTGGAGACTCCAGTGATCTATGCTGGAGGTGTGCGCTCCTTGGAGGATTTGGTGAAGCTGAAGAAGGCGGGGGTCAGCGGAGTTGTCTTGGGCATGGCGCTCTACTCGGGGAGCATCAACTTGAAGGAAGCCATGGAGGTGTGTAGGTAGTGATTGAAGTAGAGAGAAGAACCCGTGAAACCGAGGTTAAGGCTGCTCTACAGCTTGTTGGCGGCGAAGTTGATGTAGAGACTGGAATACCCTTCCTCAACCACTTGGTGGAAACCCTTGCCAAGTATGCTGGCATAGGGCTCAAGCTTGCAGCTAAGCAGCTGAAGAGGGTTGATGATCATCACGTTGCTGAAGATACAGCTCTTACTCTAGGTGAGGCTTTGAGGAGGGCTCTCAGTGAGCGTGGAGCTGTGAAGCGCTTTGGATACGCGATAGTGCCTATGGATGACAGCTTGGCGTTGGCAGCTGTAGATGCTGGTGGAAGACCATACGCGGTCTTTGAAGCTACCTTCACGCGAAGCGAGATAGGGGGGTTAGCCCTCGAGAATGTGAAACACTTCATAGAGTCGCTGGCGTACTCAGCGGGCTTCACCATACACGTCAAGCTTCTCCACGGGTTCAACAACCACCACAAGGCGGAAGCCGTTTTCAAAGCCCTCGGCTTGGCTTTGAGGCAAGCGCTTCAGGCCGAAGAAGAAGCGATGAGCTTGAAGGGGGAGGTGAAATGGCGCTAGCCAAGAGGATCATACCGTGCTTAGACGTGCTGGCGGGCAAAGTGGTGAAGGGCGTACAGTTTCAGAACTTGAGGCTAGCTGGAGACCCGCCTAGGCTGGCGAGGCTCTATGAGGAGCAGGGGGCAGATGAGATTGTCTTCTTGGATGTCGGCGCTTCACCAGAGAATAGGAAGATCTTGATTGACGTGGTTAGGAGAACGGCCATGGAGATCTCTATACCCCTCACTGTGGGAGGCGGAATAAGATCCGTGAAGGATATGGAGGAGGTGCTCTGCAGTGGAGCAGACAAGATCTCCATCAACACCGCCGCCGTGAGGAAGCACTCCATCATCACTGAGGGAGCAGACCTCTTTGGAAGGCAGTGCATCGTAGTGGCTATAGATGCCAAGAACAGGGGAGGATGGTGGGAGGTCTTCATCTACGGTGGAAGGAAGCCCACAGGTTTAGATGCGGTGAGGTGGGCGAAGCGCGCTGAGGAGCTAGGAGCTGGTGAAATCCTGCTTACCAGCATGGATCGTGATGGAACAACTTGCGGCTACGACTTGGAGTTAACGAGGGCTATCTCGGAAGCCGTCAATATCCCAGTGATAGCTAGCGGTGGAGCTGGCTTACCGGAGCACCTCTACGAGGCGCTGACCATTGGAAAAGCTGATGCTGCGCTGGCTGCCTCCATCTTCCACTATGGAATCCACACGGTGAGAAGCGTCAAGGAGTACTTGAAGAGCCGAGGAGTCAACGTGAGGTTGGATTAGAGGGGGTTGAAGATGAGTTCAGAGATCCTCAGAGAGCTATACGAAGTGGTTGTGGATAGAAGGAGGAACCCCGTGGAGGGCTCCTATACGTGCAAGCTCTTCAGCGAGGGGTTGGACAAGATCTTGAGGAAAGTTGGAGAGGAATCCCTTGAGCTGATCTTAGCTGGGAAGGAGATGGATCAAGGGAAGATCATCTACGAGGCTGCTGACCTCCTCTACCACATGGTGGTGCTCCTAGTTTATGCTGGTGTAGACTTGGAGGAGGTGTTCAAGGAGCTTGAGCGGAGGAGAGGTAAGAGTAGCCATCGTTAACTACGGTGTGGGAAACCTGCTCAGCATAGCCACCAGCTTGAGCAGAGTAGGTGCCCAGCCAACGGTGATCAAGAGCATTGACGAAGCGGAGAGCTTCGATGCGGTGGTGTTTCCAGGTGTAGGGGCTTTCAAGCCCCTACACCTGGAAACACCACCGCATCGAAGCTCTCCGCTTCGTCAATGCTCTTGATCACCGTTGGC
>JAGHCH010000125.1 GCA_021160575.1 Thermoproteota archaeon
GTCCCCCATCTTAGATAGGGGACCATAAGCCTTGCCAGCATACTGCGGGGGGATTCTCACAAGAAAGCTTACTTGAGCGATTTTGAGGGGTAACACTGACCTCAAGGCCTTTATGACGTCTAATGCCTGTTCTTCAACGCCTTTAAAGGGGTCTATGGAAACTTTGACTTGAGCGAGGGCATTCTCTATTCTCGTTGGCGGATGGGGCAGCCCAGTCTTTGGATCCACGCAATTCTTTGCGATGAAAGCGATGATCTGCCTGCGCTTTTCCTCTACCATCTGCCTTCTTTGCTCAGCTGTGAGCTGCAGCTCTCCCTTCTTCAGAATGACATCAGCGATCTTGTAGGGATCAGTGGTTTGAAACACCTTCTTGAGGAACTCCTCAGAAGCCTTTAGGCCTTGTCTGATGTCCTTGTAAATGATGTCGCTAACTAGGACTTCCCGCAGGTCTACAGGCTTTCCAGACCGGTAAGCCCACGCCAAGTCAGGGTTTACGAGGATTTCAAGGTGCTCACCATGAACCGTGAGGCGAGCTATCACAGCTTTTTCTCGCTTAGACATCACCTCTCAGCCTCTACTCTCTTGATGAACTCTTCAATACGCTCAGCTGGAACTTTCTCAAAGACCTTGGTCTTAGTGGTGACCACAGCCATCTCTACTTTCTCTGAGACCAATTCGCCCTCAATGACTCCTTTTAGGGCTTTGAGAGCTAAAAGCTGCCCATCTATCACGGTGATCTCTGGCTTGTAATTCTTTTCGAAAAACTCGGTTACCATCTGAGAACCAGCCCCTATGGAAACTGCATAGTATCCGGCGTAGGCGCCGCTGGGCTCAGTCATGAAGAGCTTGGCGCCACTTCTATCAACACCAGCTATGAGCAAAGAAACACCGAAAGGTCTGACGCCAGCATGCTGAGTATACATCTGCTTAACCTCACTTACCTTCCGAGTGAGGATCTCTACGTCTATGGGCTCGTCGTAGAGAAGTCTATTGATTTGAGCTTCCACCCTAGCTCTATCAATGAGCACCCTAGCATCTGAGGATAATCCAGCGAAGGTCACACCTATGTGCTCGTCAACCTTGAGAATCTTCTCCATGGAGGAGGGATCTATTAAAGGGCTTATCCTCCTCTTCTCAACAGCTAGGACAACGCCATCTACGCATCTTATACCAAGGGCGGTCCATCCCCGCCTCACAGCTTCAAGAGCATATTCAACTTGGAATAGCCTACCATCTGGTGAAAACACAGTTATTGCTCTATCGTATCCCATGCCTTGCGGAGTGAACATCTCAAAACCTCCACTACACGCGAGAATCGCTAAGGTACTCCGCTTGCAGACTTCAAACAGCTAACGCTTAGATAACCTCTATATTCTTTTCGCAAGGTGGCACTACCTCAATGCCAGAGCTAGTAGGAGATCGCGCTCGGTAACAATGCCTATGAGATCTCCATCGTCTTTAACGAGCAGCGCTCCAACTCCGGCGTCCATCATAGCTCTAGCAGCTTCACCCACGGTGGCCTTAGGCTGTATTGAGTAAATGTTCTTAGACATCACTTCAGACACCTTTACGCCCAGCACTTCATCTACGTCGCCTAGCATCAGCTTGCGGAAGGCATGACCCTCTCCTATAAATCTGAGGATATCCATCGCCACGATGATGCCTTGTAGAACACCCCCATCCACTACTGGCAACCTCCTAACTCTATGCTTTATCATCAGCTTTGCAGCTTCACCTATTGAGGTGCCAGAGGTTACGGTGATGAGATCGGTTGTCATGACATCTTCGACTTTGCGGGTTGTTATGATGTCGGCAATGTAGCGTAGAACATCCCTTTCAGTGATAATGCCGTAGATTTTCTCATCTCGAGTGACTACCGGGATGGCGCCTATTCCAGAAGTGACCATGCGCTCGAGAACATCAGTGAAGGATTCATCGTCGTAGGCTTTTACGACATCTCGTGTAGAGATGGAGTCAACTGGCTCGTAGATGGCGGAGTAGAAGCTGCCCTTGTGCTTGACCTTTATGATGTTAAAGTACTCGCCTCCTCCTAGGAAGTTGATGATATTGGTTGCTGTCACAATCCCGGTGAGCTTGCCCGTTGCCTCGGTTACCGGAAGACGGCGGATCTTATTGGAGACCATTAAGTCTATAGCCCTTAGGATGGGGACTAGTCGAGTGATTGTTATAACTGGTCTCTTTGTGATAAAGCTGAGCTCGCTGGGCTTACGGTAGACGGCATCTGTAAAGTTGGGCTTAGCATCGCTACGCAGATACCCTTTTCCTATAATTCTTCCCTTCAAGGTCAAGTGAAGCACCGCTAATATTCTCTATTGCAATCCCGTAATAAGTGGAGCGCATCTAGGAGAAATTGCTGAGTCCGTCCGTCGCGAGGTCTTCATCGCCTAGCTCTGATAGACTGGGACGGTTTCGTCATCCTCGGCTTTAAGCTCCCTCAAGGAGACTCTTTAGCTTTTCCCTAAGGGTTCGGATGGTCCCAGAAACAAGTATTGGCTCTGCTACAACAGCTGCTTCTTCCACTCTTCGAGTGGATGCGATAGCAGATCTCACGTGTTGAAGGAAGAGATGGCTGCACCTAATCACGAGTACTGAGTTGTCGACGTGTATGAGGCGTAGCTGTGCACGGGAAGCCGTGTATTCTCCGAAGAGCTTGGTGAGCTGCGCTTGGATGGCTTTGAAGAGTAGGCTGCCTTGAAGAGGCTTTTCCGCTTTATAAAGTACGGCAAGGTATCTGCGCCTAATGCCCCTCACCGGCATTCTACTTCACCAGCTCAACACCCTTAGGAAGAGGAGGCTGCAACAATTTTCTTCTGTTGATTTCAACTAAGCGTCTTGGCTCCTTGTAGATGCACTCCTTGATGTGCTCGGCGGGGATGCCGGCCAGCCAAGCGAGAGCTGCCAAGCTGTTATAGCCGCAGAGTTCAAAGGGGTTTTTCGCTCCACTGCTCACTACAATGGGCATTCCAGAATTCAATGCCAGTTTGATAAGTCTTGAAAGCCCTGCTAAAAGCTTTATCCGCTCCTCCCCCTCCACGCGAAGGATGGAAGCAACTTCTACCTCTAGGCGAATTTCATGTCTAGCAGCTTCAGCGAGGTGGGATGCCCTGACATCTAGGTCGAGTAGAGCGACGGCTGGAAGGAGATCGATTCTGGAGTCTTTAACGGAGGCTGCTAGGAGCTGCTGGCTTGAGGGATAAACTGAGATCAACTCATATCGCCTTCGAAGCTTGGCTAGACTCTCCTTCAGCTCTTTAGTGCTGCGCGGCGTAAGGTTGAGGCGGCGAACCACGACGATTTGAGCGTTCTTGAGGGTAGGAATCTCAGCACTATCTAAGGGGAGCCCTATTCCCTTGACCCTCAGCAACGTTAGAAGCTCTGCCGCTGTTCGCCAGTCTCCTTCAGCTGGTATGGAGACGTGGAGGTCGTATACCTTGGGTATTCGCACTGCCATCGCTAAATTAAGCCCTCCTCCTTGAGGAGCTTTCGAAGAGCGGCGAGATTTCTCTTGGGGAGGCTTATTGAGAATCTTGCTTTAATCACGTCTTCTCCTTCGGATAGCTCCACCTTGCCTAGGTAGACTTGCTGCTTGTTGAAGCGTAAGTAGAGGATACCAGCTCTATCGTAGTGAAGATCCAGCTTGCCCTCGAGAAGCTCTTTATCTAGCTGTCCAAGCTTCTCCGCTAGCCACTTCATTAACTTCCGCGAATCCTCTCCGGAGAACTCTGCTTTGAGTAGTGTGATGGGGTTTCCATAGTGCCCTTCGAGGGGAGTTTCTTCCCAGCAAACCTTTTCCCTAAGCTCTGGTGGGAGGAGATTGAGCACTGCAGTCTTCACTTTTTCTGGGCTTTCAGTCGCGTGGATGATGGTCTCCAGTTGCGCACGGTAGATTGCCATCGACAACTACCACTGCCTCATAGTGTGGAGGAAAGCTTTGAAAAACTCTTCTATGCTAGTCCTTCTTCATGGCGGCTTTGCGGCTAGGTCTAACCTTCTCGGCTCCCTTCCCCTTTCTTGTGAGCCCGCGGGATTTTCTCCCTGCTGGAGTTAATCCTCTGAAAACTCTTCCTCTCTGGGAAGAGTTGCAAATCCAGTTGATGTCCCTGTCGCTCTTAATTGCCGGGTGATGTGGGTCGACTAAAATCACTTCAAACCACTTGAATCGTCCATCCTCTCCAACCCAGTAGCTTCCGAGCACCTCAAGGTTTGGAAACTTTCTCGCAGCCCTCTCTTCTGCAATCCATTGAAGACCTTTCCTTGGAGAATGCCCGTAAACACCCATCCTCTTCGGACGACGACCAGAGCTGGGCCTAGGTTTTCGTAGACCTCCCTTTCGCACACGCACTCTGACCACTATGAAACCCTGCTTGGCCTTGTAGCCCAGCATTCTAGCCTTGTTGATGCGGGTGGGGTGCTCGATTCTAACGACGGTGGGCTCTCTTCTCCACTTTATGAGCCTAATGCGCCGTAGCTCTGCCATAATGCCTTCTGAAGGTCTCTTCCAGAGCTCGGCGATGTACTTATAGATGCCCACTGCGATCACCTGAGGTCTCTACATGCGATGGGAGAGGGCTTTAATAATGCTTTCGGCAACTTGGATGGCTGCAGCTCTTTGAGCTTCAGCGGTCTGAGCACCTATGTGTGGCGTTACGACGACGTTTGGATGTTTGACAAGTTCCCACTCCCAATCCTCAGCTGGAGGCTCATGCTCGAAGACGTCGAGAGCTGCCCCTGCTAGATGCCCTTCCTTGAGAGCTTTCAGCAAGGCTTTAGTGTCTACTACTTCGCCGCGAGAGGTATTGATCAGATAGGCGCCCTTCTTCATGGTGTAGATGGCTTTCTCGTCTATGAGTTGGCGAGTTTCAGGGAGTAATGGCACATGAATGGATACAATGTCAGCCTCTCTGAGCAGCTCTTCAAGGGATGAAACTACCTCCACGCCTAGTTCTTGAGCTAGGGCTTTGATGTCAGCTACATCGTAGGCAATTACTCTGGCTTCAAAGGCTAGAACCCTCTTTGCCACCGCTCTGCCAATTCTGCCAAAGCCCACTATGCCTACAGTCTTGCCCTTAAGTTCAAAGCCGTGGAGTCGCGGCTTCTCCCATCGACCATTTTTGAGGTTTCGATCAGCATAGGGGAGCTTCCTTAGAAGTGAGAGCATTAAACCAATGGTTAGTTCTGCCACAGCGATGGTTGAAGCTTGGGGAGTATAAACGACTTCAACTCCTCTCTTCCTAGCTTCTTCAACATCGATGTTGTCTAACCCCACCCCAGCTCGTCCAACTACTTTGAGGTTGGCAGCCGCTGCAAGAACCTCCTTAGTGACTTTGGTTCTCCCTCTGACAATCAGGGCGTCGTAGTCTCCAATAACCTTGATTAGCTCTTCTTGGCTAACTCCATAAGCGGTATCTACTATGAAGCCAGCTTTCCTCAAGATATGAATGCACTCCTCGTGGACGGGGTCGGTGATAAGGATCTTCGCCATGAAGATCACCATTTACCGCTACCTCAGCTTTCGTAATAATGCTTGTGCAGCTGCTGAAAGAGGACTCCAGATGGAGGTAAGGGCAGGAGCATAGCATGTTTCGAGGTATGCGAGATCCTCAACTTTAGCGCTATGCATCATTGAAATCGTTGCCAAGTCCACTTGCCAGCTGGCGCCAGCGGCTTGCACACCAACTACATGGTGGCGCTCTTCCTTTGCGATCAGCTTGTCGAAGGATAGCTCTTCTATACGCCCATCGGCCGAGGGCACCACCCTCTTGGAGGAGGGATCAACCTCTACGACTTCTGTGTTTAGTAGGAGCATCACCTTCATGGAGCGTTCATAGAGTTCTGGCAGGAACTCTACCGGAGACTCTGCGGGAACTTCTCCGGAGATGGCGAAGGGTAGTTTGCATTTAGAGTACATAGGGTAGCGCTCCTGCTCAACAACTATGATCTCACAGTTCCGGCTAGTTCTCCTAGCGTAGAAGGCGGCGGTTGTGCCGGTGGTTCCTCCGCCTATAACCACTATTCTATGCATTCGAAGAAGGCCTCCAGCCGTAAAACGCTTTTTAGATTCATTTTTGGCATAAGTTGATTGCGGAAGTGAAGGGTTTTGATTGCTGGTATTGTTGGCAAAGCTAACGTAGGGAAGAGCACCTTCTTCAGCGCAGCCACCATGAAGATGGCTAAGATAGCACCCTACCCCTTCACCACCATAGAGCCGAATGTAGGGGTAGCCTATGTGAGGGTGCCTTGCGTCTGCAAGGAGCTAGGAGTAGAGGACAATCCACGGAACTCTAAGTGCATAGATGGCGTGAGGTATGTTCCAGTGGAGCTGATAGATGTGGCGGGACTGGTGCCCGACGCATGGAAGGGCAGGGGGCTTGGAAACAAGTTTCTAGACGAGCTTAGAAGAGCGGATGCCCTCATACACGTAGTTGATGCTGCTGGAGCCACCGATGAGGAAGGTAGACCAGTGCCTCCGGGCACAAGGGATCCAGTGGAGGATGTGAAGTTCCTCGACAGAGAGCTAGCTATGTGGTTTTACCAAATCTTGGAGAGTGGATGGGATCGCCTCATCAAGAGGGTGAAGATGCTGCGAGAGAAAGAGCTGGCAGTGCTGCAGGAGAGGTTTAGCGGGCTTTCTCTATCAAGGCACCATGTGGCAGAGGCGCTAAGAAAGGCAGGGCTTGATCAGAAATCCATTGATAAGTGGAGCGACGAGGATAAGGTGGAATTTTCATGGAAGCTGGTGGAGATAGGCAAACCGACTGTGATAGCTGCCAACAAGATGGATCTTCCACAAGCTGAAGAGAACGTTAAGCGGCTGAGGGAGGAATTCAAAGATCGAGTAGTAATACCGTGCAGCGCTGAAGTCGAACTAGCTCTGAGAAGGGCAGCCGAGCAAGGGCTTATAGAATACCTCCCCGGAGCCAGCAGCTTCAAGATCTTGAAGAAGGAGCAGCTCACGGAGAAGCAGTTGAAAGCCTTGAAGAGAATAGAGGAGCTCCTCGCAAAATGGGGCAGCACTGGAGTTCAAGATGTGATTGATGCAGCCTACTTGAAAGTTTTAAACCTCATCCCCGTCTTTCCCGTCGAGGATGCCACAAAGCTGACCGATCATGAGGGCAATGTTCTACCCGATGTCTACTTAGTGCCCCGCGGTACCACAGCTAGGGAGCTTGCATACAAGATTCACACAGATCTCGGGGAGAGCTTCCTCTACGCCATCAATGTGAAGACTGGCGAGAGAGTTGGAGAGGATTACGTGCTGAAGGAGGGAGATATCATCAAAATAGTTGCCACTAAAGCCATCAGAACAAAGGCTAGGTAATTACTCAAGTCCTCTTTGAATGCGGTAGAGTCTATCGTAGTATCCAGGCTCCTTCTTAGGTCCAAAGCTCCTAACACCCCGCTCACGGAGTTGCTTTCTCAGTCTTTCAGCGTATTCCTTTGAAATTTCGCCTCGCCTCTCCATGTAGTCGATAATCTCCTCAGCTTCTTTCTCGGTTGAACATCTCCGCAGAAAGGAAATGACATCAGGGTTTCTCAGCTCGTCGGGATCGGCTTCCAGCTCGCTTCTAACTCCTCCTATGGAGATCGAGAATGTTTTCTCCTCTATTTCCTTGGCTAAATGGGGGAAGTACTTCTTGAACTCCTTCTTGTCGAGATCCAAGAGCAGAGCCCTCGCATTTAACTAGCTCAGAGGTTCTGATAAGGCTTTAGTGTACTCTTGGAGAAGCAGGGAGCGAGGAACTCCGGTGTCGATGAAATCCCAAGGAAGGTTGGATTCAACGTCGCGGGGTTTGGTGAGCAGCTCCTCTAGGTTTATGGAGCACTCCCTTAGTGCTTTTCTCCAAGCACGTAGGCTTCCACCGTAGATGGCTGCTAGTTTCAGAGGTTCGGAGACCTCCTCTCCTCCAAGTGAAAGAAAGGCTTGCAGATATGCTAGTCGAGGATCGAGGAGTTCAAAGAGCGTGGAGGGAAGCTTCGCTGAGCTCACCAGTATTCTGAATCTCCTTCGATATTCATGGATTGGAAGCATGGGGAGCCATTGGAATGGGGTGTGAGGCTTGGGGATGAGGGGGTTCACACTTACATGGAGGGAGGCGCCACTGAAGCCTCTTCGGGCTACCTCCCTTAGGAGAGCAGCTGAGGTAGCAATATCATCCGCGGTTTCTCCAGGAAGCCCTATGAGAAAATAGAGCTTCAAGTGCTTAAACCCCACCTTCTTAGCGGTGGAGACTGCTTCAAGGAAGAGGGAGAGGTCAACCCTTTTTCCACACACTTCTTGGAGAGAGCAGGATCCAGTTTCTGGGGCAAGGGTGAGGGTACGCTGCCCTCCACGCTGAATAGCTTTGAGGAGGAGCTCTGTAATTGCATAGGGGTTTAGTGCAGGAACTGAGGTGTGAAAGCCCTTGTTAACAAGTTCCTCAAGGAGGTCGGTGAAGTAGCTTAGATCTCCAGCAGCTGAACCTATGCAAACGATTTTACGCACACTGCTGAGAGCTACACCGTTCTCAGCTAGCTCTAGAAGCGTTTCGAAAGACCTAGCTCTGAAGGGATGGTAGAGATAGGATTCAAGACAGAATCTGCAGCGTCTAGGACATCCTCTGGAGACCTCGAGGAGAAAAGCCTTTCCAAGGACTGGGCAGAGAGGCGAATCATCTTCGACTTGAGGGATCACTTGGCGTAAAGGGTAGAACACGTCGTCTAGGTTCTCTGGATATATCCTTCGGACTTTGCTGGAGATCCCTGGAACGTAAACTCCTTCAATTTTGGCTAGTAACTCCAGCTGATCCTCCTTGGTTTCTCCATGAGCGATGGCATCTAGGATTTGGGGCAGCTGCTCTTCAACCTCTCCTACCACCACTGCATCTATGAAGGGAAGTACTGGAAGGGGGTTAGAGGAAGGAACCGGGCCACCAACTATGATTAGTGGTCCATCCTTGCGTTTAGCCCTGTCAAGCTCTATCCCAGAGTTGACGAGGAACTTGAGCATGTTAACATAGTCCAGCTCGTACTGGATGGAGAAGCCCAGCGCTTTAAAGCGTGTAGGAGGAAAGCGTGACTCAAGGCTTCCGCGAGGTAGAAGCGAATCTAGGAAGAAGCGCTCGCATACGGCTTGCTCTGTGTCGTT
The DNA here is from genome assembly GCA_021160575.1 of Thermoproteota archaeon. Classification (GTDB taxonomy): domain Archaea; phylum Thermoproteota; class Methanomethylicia; order Methanomethylicales; family JAGHCH01; genus JAGHCH01. The sequence continues at coordinate 9,146 of JAGHCH010000125.1, forward strand.
GATGGCTTGATAGATGATGTGCGTTGCAAGGCAGCTCATTCCAACTCTATAGACGCTTGGATAGCATAGGCCGAAGCTTGTTTCCACTTTGCGCCAATCCTTCTTGACGGCGTTTACTTCTATTAGAGCCTTCATCTCTCACTAGCTCGGGTTAAGCGGTTTGAATTCGAGGGAGTAGCCCTTCATGAACACTAGGGTGTTCTCGGGGATGTCCCTCTCAACGAGAGTATGAGGGGCAATCCAGGAGTTTGGCCCTACTATAGCGCCGGGTATGAAACTCACATTAATGCCGGTTTTCACGCAGTCGCCTAGAAATACGCCTAGCTTCCTTCTACTGCTGCTGACCTTCTTTCCCTTCACTGTGATCTTCACTGGCATATCGTCGAAGCGTAGGTTGGCGACCAGTGTTCCAGCCCCTAGGTTGCAGCGCTCACCTATCACGCTGTCCCCGACATACGATAGATGTCCCACATGTGTGTAATCCATGAGAATACTGTCCTTTATCTCGCAAGCATTTCCAACTCTAACCTTCTTTCCCAAATAGGTGTAGGGGCGTATGTAGCAGTTGGGACCAATATCGGAGCCGTCTCCTATCCATACTGGACCCTCAATGTAGCTTCCAGACCGCACTACCGCCCCCTTACCCACATAGATAGGCCCCTTTAGAGTCGCCCCCTCCTCGATTTCTCCAAGAACTGTTTGCTCCTTGAGCAGGTGCTTGAGATACATTTCGTTGGCTTCGAGAATATCCCAAGGCCTACCCACGTCGATCCATGAAGACTTATCAAGAACGACCACTGATACTTGGTGATCCTTTGTCATGAGTTCTAGCGAGCTGGTGAGCTCATACTCCTCTCTGGGGGAGAGAGGGGTTTCCCTGATGTACTTAAAGATGTCTTGTGAGAAGATGTAGACGCCTGCATTGATTAAGCCCGGCTTCGCCTCCCTAGGCTTTTCGTCAATCCTCACCAGCTTGAAATCTCTGTGCACCACTTCGCCAAACTGAGAGACATCTGGCACTTCAACGGCGCCTAGCACAGCACCCATACCTGGTTTGAAACTTGAAAACATGAGCTGGAAGGCTTGCGGGAGAATTGCCAAGTCGCCATAAACTGCTAGAAAGTATTCTGAGCAGAGGTAGCTTTCAGCTGCTTGAAGGGCATGAGCAGTGCCTAGGGGGGAGGATTGCCTACATGTGACTATCTCCATGTTCATGGAGAGCTGCCTTAGGAACTCCTCTATGACCTCAGCGTGGTGGTGAAC
>JAGHCH010000001.1 GCA_021160575.1 Thermoproteota archaeon
GGGGTAGTCGGCTATCTCCGGCTAAGCCGGAGATAGCCGACTACCCCTGCACGACCACGATGCCTGTTCCAGGGATGATGCCCTATGAGGACATACAGATCCAGTTGGTGGAGGCACCAGCCCTAATGGAGGGGGCCAGTGAAGGGGTTGCTTGGGGCTTGCAAGTGCTGAGCTTGGCGCGCAACGCGGATGGCTTGATAATTCTTCTAGATGGAGCAAATAGCCCGCTGAAGCAGCTGGCAGCTATAGTGAAGGAACTGGATAAGGCGGGGATCATCCTCAAGAGGCCTAGGTTCACCGTCGAGGTGGAGAAAACTACTGCCGGAGGAATTCAAGTTGTCTGCGTGGGCAATTTAGAGGGAGGGAGGGAAGAGCTGAAGAAGAAGCTTATGGACTATGGCTATCGAAACCTCTTGGTTAAGATTTGGGGAGATGCCTCAGTGGATGAAGCTATAGAGCACATTGTTGAGAAGAAGGTCTTTAAGCCGGCGATCATAGTAGTCAACAAGGTTGACGCCGCAGATAGGCTTCAAGTTGAGAAAATCAAGGAGCTGTGCAGAGGAGCTGTGAAATTCGCCGCCGTTTCAGCTCTGAGGAGAGAGGGGTTGGATCAGCTGAAGAGGCTCATCTTTGAGAGCTTAGATGTTGTTAGGGTCTATACCAAGGAGGTTGGCGGGGAGAGAGCTGAACGTCCTCTCGTGCTGAAGAAAGGGTCTAAAGTACTAGATGTAGCTAAGATCGTGCATAGCCAACTCTATGAGCAGTTCAAGTATGCGAAAATCTGGGGGTCTTCAGCCAAGTTTCCCGGAGAGAAAGTTGGAGGCGATCACGAGCTTATGGATGGAGATACCGTGGAAATCCATATCAAGTAGAAGTTCTACTCCATCCTAGGCTAGGTGTTACCCTTGAAGATCTACGTGCTCTTCCATGGACCGGAGATCTTCTACTCAGGAGTTGCCGCTAAACTGCTGGAGGCTTTGGGCAGGTTAGGAAGTGTTAGGGGTGTTGTTACGGGCACTATGACTAGGACTGCTGCCCTTGACGAGTACTTGGATGATAGAGTTGAAGTCTGGGAGAAGACGCCTTCCAGCTGCTTGAAGGATATGGAGGGAGAGGCTGATTTACTCGTGATAGCTAGCTATGCTAAAATGCCTGTGAGCGGCTACGCCTACGCTTGGAGGCTTGTTGAAAAGAGCAGAGTAAAGAAGCCGTTGGTGCAAGTGGAGGCTTCGAATGGCACGGTGATTCCATGGAGTAATGGCAGAGAGGTAGCGGAATATCTCGCTAGGGAGCTGAACTTCACGCTGAAGATGCCGACGCAATTTGAGAGAACTCTGTGGAGGGAGGGATCAAGAGTTTACAGGCGGGTTTTAGCGGTGAATCCAGGGGAGTTTCTGTTGATAAACGGCTTCTTGGTGGGGAGGGTTAGGGGTAATGAAGTTATCCTAGTGGAGGAGAACGGTAGGCTTGTGGAGCTGTTAGGTGTTGATGTCAAGGAACATGGTTTGGAGAAGCTGGTGAAAAGATATCCTATCTTGAACTTGGAGGAGGCTAAGGTGGATACGCTCAGCCTTCTCCGCAAGTCGAAGAGAGAGGCTCCGGTGAGAGGTAGTAGGGGGGTTGGCGTGGCGTTCATAGATCATTCAGGTTACGACATCTACCACTTCGCCGGAAGATGTGAGGGAGCAGTTTGTGTAGGTGATGATACCACCTTGGTTGCCAGCGATATTCTCTATCGCTTCGACACTCCGGTGCTTGGAATAGTTGATAAAGATTGTGACTTAATTTTAGAGCACGTGAATGTGCACCCAGAGTCGGAGCTTTTAATCACTAGGCATGATGATGAAGCTGGAGAACTAATCTTTAAGCAGCTGTTTAGGGAGAGAAGCTTTTCTAAGGAGCTGAGCTTTCAAGAGGTGAAGGAGAGAACTGCTGAGCTGTTGAAGAGAGCTGATCTACTCATTAGAAGAACTCCGCTAGACTTAAAGGAGTGGCAACTTAAATGAAACTTTGCATTTGCACTTAAAAGGGGACGCATCTTGAGGCCCATAAGGATTGCGCAGATCACCTGCGGCACAGAGTATAGCGGGGTTCAGAGAGAGATAGAGAAAGCCACTGAAATGGTTGGAGCTAAAATCATTATCCCGGAGATAGAGCTTGATGACATTAGGAGGGCCCCCGATGAATTCGGCTTTAAGCCTCCGAGCACAGGTCTTCAAGCGATGATGGCTAGAGCCTTGGCGGTAGCTGAGGGGAGAGTTGATGCCGATGGAGTGCTGATAGCCACATGCTTCCGTTGCGCTGAGGGCGCTATTGTGAGAAGCATTGTGCGGAGATATTTGCAGAGGAGGATTAAGATCCCGGTAATAGCGTACTCCTTCACTGAGAGGACTAAGGCGGGAAGCCTCCTCTTGAGGATGGAGGCATTAGCTAACACCATTAGATGCAAGCCCCTCTACGCTAGGACAAAGCAGGAGGGGTTAACAGCGGGCATAGATTCTGGCTCCACCATGACGAAAGCCGTGATCATGCAGGATAATGAGATCATCGGTACAGGCTGGCTTCCCACAACCAAAGTACTCGAGAGCGGAGTTAAAGCACTTGAGGACGCCTTAAAGGAGGCTAAGGTCAAGCCCGAGCAATTAGACGCCATAGGAGTTACTGGCTATGGAAGATTTATCTTAGGAAAGCATTTGAAGGCTAAGCTTGCATTAGAGGAGATCTCTACTTGCTCCAAGGGAGCAGTGTTCCTAGCAGATAGACAATTTGGAGACGCCACGGTGATTGACATAGGTGGAATGGACAATAAGGCAGTTACGATTCACGACAGCATCCCTGACAGCTTTACGGTTGGAGGGATCTGTGCTGGAGCTTCAGGGAGATTTCTTGAAACCAGCGCCAGAAGGCTGGGGGTCAGCTGAGACGAATTTGGAGAGCTTGCCTTAAAGGGAGATTTCTCAAAGATTCAGATGAATGCCTACTGCATCGTCTTCGGCTTGCAAGACCTTGTAGCAGCACTTGCCGCTGGAGCTAGGCCAGAGGACGTTGCAGCTGCAGCTTGTCACAGCGTGGCTGAGCAAGTGTTTGAACAACAACTTCAGGAGATCGACATAAGGGAACCAATAATAGAGGTGGGAAGCACTTCGCTGATAAAGGGGCTAGTGAAGGCTATGGAGGACATACTGCTCACAAAAGTCATCGTCCCACCATACTCACAGTACATAGGCGCTGTAGGAGCTGCTCTCATGGTTTCCGGGCTGATAGGCAAAGAGATCTCAGGAATTGTCGGCTACGCCGGGATGGTAATGGAGGCTGCTTGAGAGAAGTTTATTAAAGACTGAAGGGAAATTTAGGGAATCCTAAATTTATTGTGTGGGGAGACACGTTGCCCGAGCGGCAAGATTTCGTGATCCTCCGCGGAGTGACCAAGAGATTTTCTGAGACTGTCGCACTGAAGAACATCAATTTGACGATAAAATCTGGAGAGCGCTTCGGCATTTTGGGAAGAAGCGGAGCTGGGAAATCCGTGCTGATGCATATGCTGAGAGGCATGAAGGGGTATGAGCCCACCGAGGGGCAGGTGATTTACAGGGTGGCGTTTTGCCCTCGGTGCAAATGGGTTGACCTTCCAGACTATGCTGGCAAAAGATGTCCACACTGCGGCGCCAGCCTTGAACTCAGGGAGGTAGACTTCTGGCGGGAGATGGAGAGCGATGTCGGAAAGGCTATCAGGAGAAGGATAGCCATAATGTTTCAGCGCACCTTCGCGCTTTATGGCAGCTTCTCGGCAATGGAGAACATCATTGAAGCCTTGAGAAGGGCTGGTGTAGATGAAAGGTTGATCACCTCCAAGGCGATAGAGCTCCTTCGAAGAGTAAAGCTCACCCATAGAGCACTGCATCCAGCTAGAGATCTCAGTGGAGGGGAGAAGCAGAGAGTAGTTCTGGCGAGGCAACTGGCTCTCAACCCAATGCTCCTCTTAGCAGATGAACCAACTGGAACGCTAGACCCGCAGAATGCTTTAGAGATTCAGAGAACACTCCTAGAGGAGAGCACCAATAACAACATCACTTTAGTGGTGACCTCTCATATCCCAGAGGCCGTAGCGAAGATCACGGAGAGAGCAGTGTGGCTTGAGAATGGAGAAGTGAAGGTGATTGGACCCTCCTCCGATATCGTCTCAGCCTTTATGGCTGAGCTAGGCAAAAAGGTGCTAGAGGAGCGCCCAGTAATCGAGGCCGGAGGACCAATCGTCAAGCTGAAGAGCGTGAAAAAATACTACTTCTCGATTGAAAGAGGTGTTGTAAGAGCAGTTGACGGTGTTGACCTAGAAATCAACGAGAATCAGATCTTTGGCATTGTAGGGGTAAGCGGCTCCGGCAAAACTACCCTAGCCCGCATAATAGCGGGGATCACTGAACCTACAAGTGGAGAAGTGCATGTTAGGATAGGCGATGAATGGGTTAACATATTAGAGCCGGGTCCATCGGGGAAGGGCAGGGTCACAGCGTACATTGGTCTACTGCACCAAGAGTACTCGCTCTATCCTCATAGGTCGGTGCTGGAGAACTTGACCACTGCTATAGGGCTTAGCCTCCCCGACGAGTTCGCCCACTTTAAAGCTGTGCAGACGCTCTTAGCCCTAGGATTTACCGAGGAAGAAGCGGAGCGCATTATCAACCGGTATCCAGATGAGTTAAGCGAGGGTGAGAGGCATAGGGTTGCCATAGCCCAAGTGCTGATACGGGAGCCTAGGATCGTAATTCTTGACGAGCCTTCGGGAACCATGGACCCCTACACCAGAATAGAGGTGGCAAACTCCCTCAAGAAGGCACGGGCAGAGCTTGGGCAGACGTTTATCATCGTATCCCACGACATGGACTTCGTCTTGAGGACCTGCGAGGTTGCAGCGCTAATGCGAACAGGGAAGATCGTAAAGATCGGTGATCCTTCTGAAATCGTAAAGGAGCTGACTCCTGTAGAAGCTGAGGAGATGCTCAACCAGATGGCTCACTAGCGCTTCTTAAACTTCTCTTTAATCTAACTTCAGCTTAAATCTACGTTCAACCAGAGAGCCCTCTCTAACCTCGAGGAGAGATATATGAATCAGCTTTCCTTCCACCTCAGCTTCCATAAATGAAGGTATGCCCGTCGCCCTCGGATCGCCTCCCCAGCAGCCAGTAGCGGAACCAGGGTTTAAGATGGCGTGTATGCTGGCGGTTTTTACGGTTTCAATTTGCGGGAAGTGGGTGTGCCCGGTTACTAGCACTTGAACTCCTAGGCTATCCGCTATGGCACCTAGCTTCGCCGTATCGCCTCTCGGATAGACTTGATGTCCATGAATGAGCCCCACAGCCAGTCCTCGATATTCAACTACTTCATGGGTGGGAAGGGAGAGGTAGTCCATGTTGCCCTCCACAACCTTGACGCTGCCCTTGAGGGATTGCAGCCACTCCAGAATATCTTCGCCAGTCAAGTCCCCTGTGCAGAGGATTAGTTTGTACTCTCTGCTCTCCACCCTTTCCTTGATGGGGCGAGGGACGTGGCTAGCTCTATCAGGGATGTGGAAGTCGCCTATGAGGAGGAGCAAGGAAACCTCTCCTCTAGGCGCGTTCTAGCTGATGTAAGATGGAGCCTCTCCTGGGCGCTTCTCCTTCTCTACCTTCTCCGCCATTCTCATGATTTCTTCGCGCATCCTTCTGATGACAACCTCCACCTCCCTGGCGCGCCTCTCCAGCTCCTCCATGTCCACTTCAAGTCCGAGGAACTTGGAGAGCAGCTCTAACACAGCATAGGCTGCGGCAGCATCCACTATGTATCCTGAAGTCTCACCCATGAGGCAGGCGCCCTTTAGACCTCTCAGCTTGGCAAAGCCTACTATCAGCCCGTTAACCCCAGTGATGGCTCCTCCGGAGGCGATAGTGGCGCCAGCTTCCTTGAGCCTAGCCATAGTGCCTTCATCGGTGGCAGCCACGAAGACCCGGGGCCTCTCGGAGTACTCTCCAGTGACATAGGCTGCCAGTGTGAAAATCTCTTCCACCCCAGCGTTCACCGCCAATTCGACTACCTTCTTGGACAAGAGATACTGTCCCTCTGGCGAGGAGGGCTGGGCTGAAGCTGTGAAGAGGAGAAGCGGCTTGCCTTGAACCGTCTCAGCATAATAGAGTTCTCCTCTTAGTAGCTCCACTACTCCTCGGTCGTTTAGGTTCACTTGCGGGGGGAAGGAATCTAAGTAGACCTCTGAGACTAGGGAGGAGTTAAGCTTCTTGACTAGGTAATCGAGGGCTATTTTGCCCACTAGCCCTATCCCGGGAAGCCCAGCTAGGAGAACTGCTGGTCTCCTCGGGATGTCGGCAAACGTCACTATATCTACATTCGGGCTCATTGGGTACACCTGCACGCTTGCTACCTCACTAAATATGCCCGGTGTAAAATAAGGATTGGGATTTCATTTAGCCGAGGGGGGTCTGATTTAGGGGTACTAGGGAAGGTGTAATGAAGACCTCTATGAAGGCGGCTATGAAGAGTAGAGCTATCGCCAAGAAGAGTAGGGGGAGCCCTTCGGCCATAGCTTGTGCGAGGCTGTAGGGCTCATGCTTTAAGGATGCGCCAATCTTCTTGACGAAGGCTGCTCCCAACCTTAATCCAGCTGAGGAAGCGAGGAGAAAAGCTGGCACTTCAAAAATGCCGTGGGGCAGTACGCCCATGAGGAAGATGTCGGCGGGAAATCTGGAGGCTACAAACCCCACTACAAAGCCGTTGAGAAGGAGTATTAACACTGTGGGTATGGCGAAGATTGCTCCTAGGAAGAAGGCGAGAACTGCAGTAAGAGTGTTCTTCAATGCTACAAAGAGAGCCCCTTGAATCGTGTATAGTTTAATAAACTTGGCTAGCTTCTCGATTTCCTTCATGACGGCCTCCAAGCCAGCGGTCTCACTTACTTCTGGAGAGAACAAGCCTACAGCGTAGCCAGCGTATAAGCCCAAGGCAAAGAGAAGGATGGCTGCTAGGAGAGGCCATCGATGAATGTAAAGGGACTCCTTGAGAGAGGGGTAGCGCATGGCAAGACCTCACAAAGTCTTCTGGCTCGGTTACTAAAAGATATTTGCCCTCACAGCGCTTATTAGCAGTTAACACCGTGTCGGGGTGCTGTAGAAATGCCATTAGTGGATGGTAGGTCTCTCGAGGGAGAGGCTGTTCTTGAAGTAGCTAAGCTGATGTGTATAGCTGCTAGAACAGCTCCCAAGAGTGGAGGAATAGACGACATCTTGACGGCTGTGGTAACTGGTGAGGAAAGAGACCGTTTAGCCGAGGAAATGGAAAAAATCTACGAGGAAACCGGGCAAAAGGGGTTCCTTAGAGATGCAAAAAATGTCAGGGACTCTGAAGTGGTAGTGCTGATAGGCGTTAGAGGAGCTAAACACCTCGAACCCGAGATGAATTGTGGTGCATGTGGCTTCGCCGGGTGCTCAGCCTTCGAACAAGTTGAGAAGAAAAGGCGTGCACGAGACTTCATAGGGCCCAACTGCATGTTCAAGCTACTGGACTTGGGGATAGCTATAGGCTCGGCGGTGAAGACCGCCTCCATCCACAACGTAGATAACAGAGTGATGTATAGAATTGGAGCAGCCGCTGTTAGGCTTAACTACCTCCCAGAAGCCAGTGTGGTCATGGGAATCCCGCTCTCAGCTAAGGGCAAGAGCATCTACTTTGACCGGAAGATGTAGCCCTTTAAAGGGGCTTCTTCTTTGCATACCCCATGTGCACGGGGAGCGCTACTGCAAGCGATAGAGCAGCTATCACTGCCATGGAGGCGTACCAAGCGAGGGGCACACTGAAGAAGGCGAAGGCGAAGGGCATGCCCATGGAGATGAAGATAGCATACAGCATCACTGCAATCCTCACTACAAGCATCTTCCCCTTGGGGAGGGAGAACTCCGACCATGAAGAGGGAGCCCTAGGAAGCCCCTCCACGATTATGGAGGATTCTAATAGCGCAAAGGAAAAGCACACTACTATCATGAGAAGCACTGCAGCAAGGGAGAGAAGTAGATCCGCTGACATCAAGTAAAGTATGGCGAAGATCACTGGAGCCATTATCGATGAGAGGATAGAGCACGCTAAAGTCTTGGCAAGGGACACCTCTCTCCTTGATACAGGGGTAAAGTACAGCACTCTCGCTTGCTCCTTCTCAACGAAGAAGAGGTTTTCAACGGAGAGACCTCCTAAGGCTCCAGCCATTGCCGAAATCCCCACTGCAAGGGCTAATCCAAAGATGTCCGCGGATGTAGGCTTGTGTGAGAACACTTGGTATCCAAAGATGATTATGGGCAGCACGAAGAAGAGGAGAATGTTTGCAAGGCGCCTAGGCTCCCTTGCCAGGAGGCGCAAATCCTTGTACACGAAGCTTATCGTGGGAGCATGTATAGCCAAGGCCACCTTAGCCAGCGGCGTTAGAGTTCTAGTTGTTGGCAGTGGAGGAGTGGGGGTTAGTCGAAGGAGGACCTTGACCTTGGAGATCGCCAGAAGACCAGCTCCCGCGAGAAGAGCCACGGTTATTGAGCCAGAAATTAGAGATGCCCGCAAATCTATGGGGGCTGCTAGCAGCCCTATGAAGGGTATGAAGGGAAGGTATCTCGTGAGTGATTGGAGGTGCGGTGCAAGCGAGTGCACGAGGTAGTAGCTGCTGTAGAAGGCTAGGAAAATTATGAGCCATAGAGCTGTTGAGAGGGCTCTAAGGATTCCTCTCCTCTTAATGTACTCGGCGTAGGAGCCCACAGCTATACCTACGAGGAAGCAGAAGAGTATGGCTAGCACGCCAGCGAAGAATCCTAGAACGGGCAGAATTGGAGAAAAGCCTCTAGTGAAGGCTAGGTAGAGCATTAGCAGGGCTGCTGGCAGGTAGAGGAAGATACTGGCAAGTCCTCCTCCGTAGAGGAGAAGGGAGTACACGTAGACCTTGGTGGCTGTTTGCTCATCAATAGGGAAAAGGTAGAGGAGCTCGGCGAGGCGTTCAGATGCAAAGGTGGCTGTAAAGGAGGCGGTTGTGATGATGTAGATGAAGGCCCCAAGGATGATGAGCCCGGAGAACACGATGAGAGATGGTTGAGGCACCTCAGCTGGAGTGGCGAAGAGGGATGGGAAACATATGACAAGGGATAGAAGCGAGTTGAAGATGGCGCTGTAGATGTTTGACTTGACTATGGAGGGAGGAGAGAAGGTTTTCCCCTTCCTTTTGCTGGCGAAGAAGAGAAAACCCCTAGCAGCACCTTCTTTTCTACTTGATCTATAGAAGACCTCTTGGCTGAGGACTGATGCAAATCTTCTAGCCGAAATCAAGTTGGCGCCATCCCTCGCTACTCGTATAGAGCTTTAGTAAGCTGTTCTAACTCCCTTGAATAACCGGTTACTTCGAGGTAGATGTCCTCCAGCTCTTTAGCGCCGAAGATCTCCTTAAGCTCGTGGGGCTTCCCTTCTGCAACTATTCGCCCCTTGTGGATAATGATCACTCTATCGGCTACGGCTTCGGCTACGGGGAGAACATGTGTAGAGACTAGAATGCTTGCTCCTCGCTCAGCTGCACGATATAGCCATGTTTTCACAAGCCTAGCGGAAGCGGGATCTAGACCAGTAAAGAGCTCATCGAGAATGAGAATTGGAGGTTCTCGAAGCATGATCGAGGCTATGAGCACCTTCCTCTTGGTGCCGTGGCTCAGCTCTCCTATGAACTGGTTGAAGTATTCGTTAAGGCCCAGCAGCTTGACTATCGACTCCACCCGGTCGTTGGTAGCCTTGACTCCGTAGATGGAGGCTATGAACTCTAGGTATTCGCCCACTTTAAGTGACTCGTAGAGGATGTTCTCCTCTGGGATGAAGCCTACAAGCTTTCTAGCTTCTAAGGGATTCTGAGATGCGTCCAAGCCGTTGATGAGAATTCTCCCAGAATCTGGCTTCACTAAGCCGAGTGCCATCTTGAAAAGCGTTGATTTGCCGCTACCATTGGGTCCTAGGAGAACCGCTAACTCCCCTCGGTTGACCTTGAAGGAGACTCCGTCAAGGACTACTTTGCCGTCAAATGCTTTCTTAACGTCCTCATATACTATTCGAGGATCCAATGCGGAATGCCCCGCGCTTTGCCTTTAGTGCGTGGAATGAACGTATTCTTAATAAGATTTACCCATCTTGAGAGTTCTCGGAGGATTCTGCTAGTTCCCTGAGAATCTCTTTAGCCCGGCTGAGGGAGATGTTCTTTTCACGTAACATGCGCTCAACGATGAGGTCAACGAGGTGCTCCGGCGCTCCAGCTGACAACGCCAAATTGCGCGCATGCAGCTTCATGTGGCCTCGCTGAATGCCTTCTGTGACGAGCGCCCTCAAAGCGGCGAGGTTCTGCGCTAAGCCCACGGAACACATGACCTCCGCTAGCTCATTTGCTGTTTTCACCCCGAGGATCTTCAAGGAGAGCCTCGCTAGAGGATGTGCTCTAGTGGCACCCCCTACTATGCCGACAGCCAGTGGGAGCTCCAGGGATCCCTTGAGGTCGCCGCCTTCAGTCACCTCCCACTTGGAGAAGGGCTGGTAACGCCCAGTGCGGGCAGCGTATGCATGGGCGCCAGCCTCTAAGGCACGGGTATCCTGCCCTGTAGCGAGGGCTACTGCGATTATGCCGTTCATGATGCCTTTATTGTGAGTGGCTGCTCGATAGGGGTCTGATGCTGCTAGTGCGTAGGCGTCAACTATACCTTCAACAATCTCTTCGCCGCCTAGCTCCTTCTTTGGGATAACTGCCTCGGCTCTGGCCAATCTTCTATCGGCTAGGTTGGAGAGTATTCTGAGGAGAGCCTTGCCCTTTGAGAGCCTTTCAAGGGTTGGAGCTATGGCTTCGCACATGGTGTTGACTATGTTTGCTCCCATGGCGTCTCTGCAATCCACGAGGAGTTCTGCGAGAAGCATTGCACCCCTAGAGGTGGAGATCTCCCTCACTTGAAGGTCTATGGCGCCTCCTCCGAGTTTGACTAGGGTTTTGCTCTGAGCATTGGCTATTTCGAGGATTTCCCCCTTATGGCTTAGAATCTGCTCTTTGGCTTCAGCGATGTCTGGCACCTTGATGAGCTGTACTTGCCCAATCATCACTGGAGGGGTGCTGCTCGCCTTTATCCCCCCGCCTTCCCTCATGAGCTTGGCTGCATGGCTGGCTGCAGCCACTACTGAGGGCTCCTCTATAGCCATGGGCACAAGGTAGTCTTTGCCGTTTATCAGGAAGTTGACGGCTACAGCTAAAGGGAGAGAGAAAACCCCTATGACGTTTTCAATCATTTTATCGGCTAGGCTTACCGTTAGGCCTCCCTGCTTAAGCAGCTCTAACTCGTCTCCCGTGAGATCTGCGAACTCCTTGACTATTTTGAGCCTATCCTCCACTGATAGCTTGTAGAAGCCGGGGAGCCTAGAGGTCTTCACAGTGCTTCCTCCTTGCTTTGAGGGTTTGGCTAGGTAAAGCTATAAAAGGAGTGCTTCTGGTCGGGTTGGTGAAGGTGCCCTTAGTTGAAAGTGCTTTACTGGGATGAGCAATCCGGCAGAATGAAGGTGAAGGTGGAGAGCCAAGATGACCTCTGGGCACTCTACAATGTCGTTGAGAAGGAGGATGTGGTCTTCGCTAGGACGTCTAGGGAGCTGAAGGGCAGCTCGGGAACACGTAGAAGGGCTATGACACTAGGTATCCGGGTGGAGTGGACGGAGTTTCAACCCTTCACCACGAGGCTGCGAATCCATGGCATCGTGATAGCGCATCCAGAGGAGTATGAGGTTCATGGGCACCACACCATAAACGTGGACATAGGGGACGAGGTAACCATTATCAAGGAGGAGGGGTGGCCCCGTCATGCCCTTGAAAGAATTGAGAAGGCATGTAAGCGGAGAGCTGCGGTTGTGGTTGCAGGGATAGATGACTCAGAGTTTGCTGCAGGTATCATTCACGATTATGGTGTGCAAATGGTCTCGGAGTTTTACTTCAACATCCCAGGGAAGATGGATGCAGAGGCTAGGGTGAAGGCTATAGAAAGCCAGTATTCCAAGGCTGCCCAAGTACTTAAGGAGATCTGTGAGACTCACAGGGCTAGGGCAGTGGTTCTTGCTGGCCCGGGAGTGTGGAAGGAACTGGTCGCCGAGAACTTGAGGAATCAGCTTAAGGGCATTTCAGTTTTCGTTGAAAATGCTTCGAGTGGCGGTGTGAAGGGGGTTAGAGAAGCCCTCAGAAGAGGGGCTGCTTTGAAAGTTCTCTCAGAGTTTGGCATTGTGGAAGAGGAGAAGCTCTTAGAAGAACTCCTCCAAGTTCTTACCAAGTGTGAGGGTAGAGTAGCCTTTGGCTTAGAGGAGGTGGAGAAGGCTTCTGAGCTTGGAGCTGTGGAGAAGCTGATGGTGCTTGATGAGCTTCTGAGAAGCCCGGATTTGGAGTTGCGTAGGAGAGTGGAAAAGCTCTTGCAGGAGGTAGAGAGGAAGCGTGGCTTTGTTAAGATCTTCAGCTCAGTGCATGACGCTGGGAAGCAGTTGAAGAACCTTGGGGGAATAGCTGCTATTCTGAGGTTCTCGGTTAGGTGAAGGGAGAGAGCTATGCTGAGGCTGCGTCCTCATCACATCCTCTGCATTTTAGGGTTTAGAGGGCTGGGCTACGACGCAAGCTTCGTCGAGAACATGAAGCAAGTGGTTGACCGCTATTTTAGGGGAGAGGAGGTTAAGGTGGTTGAAGGAGCGGATGACATTTGCATTAAATGCCCTCACAATTCGGGACAAGGCTGCTCCTTATATGGAGAGAACGTTGTTCGGCTAGATCGAAGAGTTGCTTCGCTTCTTGAACTTTACTTTGGGGAAAGATATGCGAGCAGAGATCTTCTCAGGAGGGTTGCTGAGAGAATTGATGTGGAAACCTTTAGAGGGCTATGTAGAAACTGCCCTTGGAGAGAGTTAGGCTACTGTGAAGAGGGGTTGCTTCAGCTGAAGGAAGCTTTGAAACGATGACTTTAAGAGAGCGGTCTATCTTAAATTATGGCTGGCGCGAGAAAGGAATGTGCTGCCCTTCGCGCCGAGGGAACCGCAAAGGTGGAATTGGCTAAAATCCTTCTTGAGATAGCCGTACTAGCAGGGCTCATAGTGTCGTCAGCATTGTTCTCGGCTACGGAGATAGCAGTGTTCTCTGCAAATAGGATTCGCATAAGGCAGCTTAGAGAAGAGTGCGTGAAGGAGGCGGAGATCCTCTGTAACCTTCTCAAAGAACCAGAGAAAGTTCTGAGCACCATTCTGGTAGGCAACAACTTGGTTAACGTGGCCGCTTCAGCTTTAGCGACAGCGATGGCTATAGAGCTTGTCGGCAACGTCGGGTTGGGTATAGCTACTGGCATTATGACGTTCCTTATTCTCGTCTTTGGAGAGGTCACTCCCAAGGCATATGCTGTGAAGAACGCTGAGAAGCTTGCATTGAAGGCCGCTAAGCCCCTATATCTCTTGACGAGGGTTCTCAGCCCAGTGGTATGGGCTTTCACGATGGTGGCAAATGTTGTGATAAACAAGTTGATGAAGGAACAGCCTCAGCGGAGATCCTTAATCACCGAAGAAGAGATCAAGGCCGTTTTGAGGATTGGAGAGGAGGAGGGCGTGATAGAGAAAGATGAGAGGAAGATGATGGTTAACGTGATGAAGTTCATGGACTTGGTAGTGCGGAGTGTGATGATTCCTCGAGAGCAAGTGGTCATGCTGAGCGCACAGGACACGGTTGAGGATCTCTTGGAGGTCTTCCATCGCTATGGGCACTCTCGATATCCGGTGTACGATGGATCGCCAGATAATGTGATTGGAATGATTCATGTGAAGGATCTATTGAAGAATCAAGAAACTCTGAAGAACACCAGGCTAGGAGAACTGATCAGACCCATCATTATAGTCGATGAGAACACCAAACTTTCAGAGCTGCTGAGGATGATGCAGAGGAAAAAGATCCACATGGCGGCAGTAGTTGATAGAGATGGGAAGTTTGTAGGAGTAGCAGCTCTAGAGGATCTACTGGAGGAGATTGTTGGAGAGATCTCCGACGAATATGATTAAGCCTCCTCGAGAAGCGTTCTGAGCCTTTCAACGTTGGTTTCCGCTTTATTTGAGGCAGAGTAGAGCCCTGTGAAACGTACATCCAGCTTTCTCTCACGCAGTGCTTGTGAGAGTTCCTCGAAGAAGATGCCCATACCCTCAGAGTACTTGTAGAGATCAGCGCTTGATAGAGGCACTTCGGTTACTGCACATGAAGGGGAGTGCTCAACTCCGATGATGCCGATGACACGCAGCTTCTGCTTTAAGAGGAGGTTGATGAGGTCTACGGCGCGGCTGGCAAGCTCTTTGCAAAAAGCGCGGTACTCTGGAGTGTCTAGGGCATCTTTAGCTGAAGGCACTCGGATTTCCTGGAAGAACTCGAGTTCAGGGCAGGGGAGCTGCACTACGCCTATTCCCTTTTCAGCTAGGAAAACAACCACTTCTTCGAAGGGTCCTCTCCGCCTAGCAACTCCCCTTGCACGGGTGTTCTGGTTTAGGATGCAGTGTGCAAGAAAGACTATTAGGCCACTCCGAGCGTCTCTGTACACCTGTGCCTCCTCCAGCTTACCCTAGAATAACTTAATTCCAGCTCTATCGAAGGCTCTCTTGATGTTTTTGAGCAGCTCAGAGGAGACGAACTCAGCTTTATTGGGGTTGATGACGTAGGCTACCAGCTCTAGGGATACGTATTCGCCTGTTACCTCCTTGATGTATACTGATGGGGATGGGGGAATTGCCAAGTCTTTACATGAGGAGGCGGTACTCACTATGAGGCGTTCAGCTAGTTCTAGGTTGCTGGTGCTTCTAACTTTGACTACGAGGTTGATTCTGGTGAGGTCTTCTGGTCTCTTAATGGAAGTTGCGGATTTGAGGAAGAGGGAATTGGGGATGTAGTGGACGCCGTTCTCTGAAACTACCTCTGTGTAGAGTGAGGCGATCTCCCTTACGACTCCGGTAATTCCATTGACAGAAATGATGTCCCCCCTTTTGAAGGGCTTGTACATGAGGATAGAGTAGCCAGCTAGAGCATTGGCGATGACATCCCTCAATCCGACAAGCACTATAACGACTATCACGCCAGCAATTATGCCTATGGCTGTGAAGGCGGCTCCCATCTCAATGCCTAGAAAGGCTAAGGCTGAAGAGAGCGCAATGGCAAGCACTATTAGGAAGATAGCTATTTTCCAGAAGGTTGCCATGAGCTTGCTCATTCCAGCTTTCCTAGCCAGCTCATCTATGGCTTTAGAGAGGACAAAGCGGTAGATGAGATAGCTTACGATGAGGACTGCAGCGATTACTACAATATCGATGACGTATGGCTGAAGAACTAGGGGCAGATCTGGCACCTCACCGAGAGAAGAAGCGCTTGACATCTCCTACTGCCTCCGATCGCGCGAGAACGATGATTCTATCCCCTTCCTTAAAGATATAGTCGTTAGTGGGCTGAACCAGCCTATCATCTTCTTGAACTGCTACCACCATCCAGTCAGCGTGCTTTGGAAGTTCTCCAAGACTTCTGCCTACGGCAGGAGAGGCGGGGTGTATGGGAACTGAGAGCAGCTTGAAGCCCTCTCCAGCTACTAGCACTTCAGTTATAGGGAGAGCACCTCCTATGAGGGTAGCAATATGCTCGGCGGTAACTATCTCAGGGGTTACGGTGCGCTGAACACCAAGGCGCTCAGCTATTCGCGCCAAGCGGAGGTCGCTTACCCTTGCAATGGTTTTGCGCACTCCAAACTCCTTAGCTATGAGGCATGTTAAGATGTTGACCTGGTCCTCTCCAGTTACTGCTACAACGGCGTCAGCTCTATCAATACCCGCTTCGCTGAGCACGCCTATACTAACCACGTCGCCTCTGATGACGAGGGCATCCACCTCAGCTGAGAGGCGTGCACAGCGCTCTTCATTCTTGTCGACTACAACAACTTCATGTCCCTCACTTACAAGCCTTTTAGCCAAGTGGCTCCCAACTCTACCTGCTCCAGCAATCAGCACCCTCACGAAGGAGGACCTCCGGCTCTTCCGCCAAAACCCTTTCTAGCTAGGAGGCTGCTTAAAAACCCATGCTCTCTTTCACGGTGGCTGGAGACTAAGATTTATGTTAGTGAACTAGAAGAGGGATTCTCCAGCGCTTGGTGGAAGGGCTGGCTAAAGCCTTGGTAACGCTCTCCGAGAAGCGCATCGTAGGCGCACTTTCCGTCATCATGCAAGCAGCCGGGCTAATACTGGCACTGCCCATACCCATAGCACTGATCTACGGGGAGTACCAGTACATCTGGTGCTTTGGAATACTAGCGCTGGCTACTTTTGCTGCAGGTCACTTCGTCTACAAGCTTGTATCCTTTCCACCAGGCTTGACCGTGCTTGAAGCCATGGTGATCTCTGCGCTAGGATGGCTCCTCATGTCGGCGGTGGGAGCAATCCCCTACGTTCTCATCATCAACATGAGTTACTTGGACGCCTACTTTGAAGCCATGTCTGGATTCACCACTACAGGCATGACGCTCATAAAGGTCATCGAAGGCACCCCATACTGCCTCCTCTTCTGGAGAGCTCTGACTCAGTGGGTTGGTGGAGCTGGAATCATTATGCTCACCACTCTCCTTCTCATGGGCAGGGAGGGAGTTATAGCTTGGAAGCTCTATGTCGCTGAAGCAAGAGAAGAGAGAATCGCTGCCAGTGCTAAGAAAACTATCAAGAACCTCTGGGAGATCTATGTCTTCTACACGGCTCTTTGCGCGGCTCTGCTGATGATAGCGGGTATGAACTGGTTTGACGCTATAACCCACTCCTTCACAGCCTTAGCTACGGGAGGTTTCTCCACAAGGACGCTCAGCATTGAAGCATACCACAGCCCCCTCATAGAAGGGATTCTGGTGGTGTTCATGTTCCTCGGAGGGACTAGATTCCCCTTGCACTACCTACTATTGAAGGGTATGATTAGGAGGGTTCTCCACGACTACGAGTTCAAAGCATACCTCCTCTTTGTGACTGTTGCTACCGCGCTCATTACCATAAACTTGTGGTCAGCAGGGATGTTCAGCTTCGCTGAATCCTTCAGATACTCCATTTTCCAAGTAGTGTCAATTCTCACCACCACGGGCTACACATCGTTCGACATCAACAAGTGGCCACTCTTCTCGCAAGTCACTCTTCTAATGCTGATGATCATAGGAGGATGCGCCAATTCCACGGGGGGAGCTGTGAAGGTAGGGAGAATAGCCATTTTAGCTAAGCTGGTTTATCGTGAAATCTTGAAGATCACTCTACCCTTTGGAGCAGTTAAACCTTTGAAGGCTGGCGACCGCATAGTGGGCAGCGATGAATTAGCCAGGTTAGCTGGCTTCTTCACTCTCTACATGATCTTGATAGCCATAGAGTACTTGATAGTAGCTATTTTCACTGCGGATGGCTATGGAGCGCTTTCAGCGGTGCTCTCAGCGCAAGGAAACGTTGGACCATGCTATATCTCGCTGTTTGACTTACATCCAGTACCTAAAGCCGTCTTGATCTTTGGAATGTGGGTTGGTAGGCTAGAACTTATGCCTATAGCTGTTCTCTTCCTGCCTCAGACGTGGAAGAGGCTGCGGGAGAAAAGAAGAGAGGAAGAAACCACAGTAAGCTATTGAGAGGCTAGATAGAAGACCTGTCCGCGGAAGCGGTGAACCTTGAGGAGATTTCCTCTAAGCAATTCATCGATGGCTTGCTCCACCTCTTCGCCACCTACCGGTATTGCGTAGAGGAAGTCCGAAAAGCGGCATGGCCTTCTCCTAGCCATCTCAAGAACTTCTAGCTTCAGCTCGGATTTTGAAATCTTCCGGCGCACATTTCTCCGCTTAGGAGGCTCAAAGGGCAGAATAGTGTAGTTGGGAAGGAGCTTTTGCAGAAGTTTTGTGGCGTGGGATAGCTCCTCTTCAGATAGCGGCGAGACGTAGGGTTTAAAGGGAGGACGGGTTGGCGTGTTGAGGTAGATTATGTGAGGATTTATCTCTAGGATCAGCTCTGCAAGCTTCTTCAGCAAGCCATCGGTGAAATTCCCTACATGCTGTGAAGGATCAGTGGATTTCAGCAGCATGACTTGCAATGCCAGTTTCCCCTCCATTTCAGCTCGAAGCTTCTTGAGACCAGAAATCACGTTTTGAAGAGTGATCCCTTCAGCTGGCTGGTTGATCCTCTGAAATAGCTCCTCTGTAGGAGCGTCTAGCTTCGCCACAACGAGGTCGAGGTTAAGGAGGTTGCGTCTCACATCCTCTCTACTGATGAGGGAGGAGTTTGTTAGAATAGCTAGAGGGACTTCTGGCGCGATTTCTCTGATTCGAGCAGCAATCTCGCCCAGCTTCAAGTTGAGCGTGGGCTCTCCCGATCCAGAGAAGGTGATGTGGTCTAGAGAGTCAGGGTTGAGTTTCTTCAATACTTCGCGGAGATCTTGGAGAACCTCTTCAGCGCCGGGAAGGGGAGGGGTCTCCTCGGGGGAGGAGACCTTCAACTCGGTTTTCCCGAGCTGGCAGTAGATGCATTCGAAGGTGCAAGTCTTGGGAGGATAAAGAAGGTCTATGCCTAGTGATCTTCCAAGCCTCCAGGAAGGGATGGGTCCATAGACTAGTCTAGGATTCTTAGACATGGAGATGCCTCACGGAGATTCGTTACTCTATGGAGGCCCTCCGCCCATTCCACGTCTGGGTCCCATTCCCCTTCCCATGCCTCTAGGGCCGGCATCCACCCGGTGTATGAGATGGGCTGGAGCGCCACAGTAGGGGCAATTCGGAGGTTTAGGCACGCCGTAAGGAACTTCAATGATTTTGCCACATGAGAAGCATTGGAACTTCTTCATGAGAGGGGGTTGCTCAGACATGATATTCACCCAGCAGAAATTAGCGATATCACGTATTTACGTGTTTGCCTTTTGAAGGCTTCACGGGTGTAGAAGCAAAAAGCTGATAAGCGACACTTAAAAGAGCAAAGTTAGCGATGATGAAGCTCCCATTACACGCGGAGCTGTGAAGTTAACTACGGGGGGCTGAGCAGCCCTTCAAGATCTCGTTCTTTTCCTTCTCCTGGTGATCGGCTTTGCCTCTTCTAGGAGGACCTCTTCCTCCTCTGAGGGAAGTTCCTCTGCTTCTTGCGCTATAGCGTTGATGTTGATGAGCTTCTTCAGCGCTGAGCTGATGAACTTCACATGAAAACCCTTCTGTCCTACAAAGGCTCCAAACTCTCGTGCTACCTTTATGACTAGGAAGGGTCCGGCGAAGTCCGCGTCCACCACGTGCTTGTGTATCCATGAGACGGGGTGCACTGCCTTGATGAAGTTCGTGAAGTTGAGGGTGAGCTCTATGGCTCTCACCTTGACTCCAGCTTCGTCTTGAATCTTAGTGATGCGCTCGCCGCCCTTCCCTATGAGTCTGGCGAGGTAGCCCTCCTTAACTACGATGAGAACGTCGGGGGTGTGCTCACTTTCTATTTCAAAGGCCTCCTTATCCTCGGTTAGATCAAGTATTGTGACTATGTCGGCGTCTGGAGCATAGATCCTGGCTATCTCGAGAACCCTTTTCTCTAAGTCGTTGAGCTGCCGGCTCCGCATCAGCATTTCCATGAGCAAGCGTATGCCCCTCTTAGCTCCCGGGCGAACCACATCCTTTAAGCCGAGGTCGATAACCTTGGCCCTCCCTTCACCGAGGAGAACCTCTCTGAGAACTATTGCTCCATTGCGCTCAGTGATTCCAGGAGTTACTTGGAGGACGGGATCTCCAGCTACGATGAACTTGCTGTTCCTTCCAACGCGCATCAGCACTTCGATGGCGCTTTCTGGCCTAGCTGCTTGGGCATCGTCCACGAAGACCACAGAGTTGTCGAAGGTTCTGCCCCGTAGGTAGTGGGTGTCGGCGAAGACAAGCCTGCCCTCCTTCAGAAGGGCTTCAACCTTCTTCCAATCTATGAAGTCAGAGAGAATGTCTTTGAGGTAGGCCGAGAAGAGTTCATGGTAGAGGGGACCAGCCTCTATTGCCGTGATCTCTTTCCCAGTTACCACGTCTACTATTGGGCGGGAGATAATGAACCTCCGATACTTCCCGCTGAGCACAGCGTCAAGTCCATAGAGTGCGCAGAGCAGACTCTTACCGGTGCCGGTAGGACCAAAAACGCCTACAATTTCATACTCATCGCTCTTCAGAGCTTCAAGGAGCATTCTCTGACCTTCACTCATAGGGGTAATGTGGTCTAGCAGCTCAGCCATGCAGCCCCACCCCCAAGCTTAGCTGAAAACTTGCGATTTACGCAATAAACAGCGCAAATTTTCGGATTTCGAACTTCTAGAGCGCGAATTTTACTGCCACCATAGAGTAGTTGCATAGGGTAAGTTAAAGATGTCGTTAATAGTGAAGGTTCAGCACCATAGCTGCAAGTACAATGACTAGCAGAAATGAACAAGAAACTACATCCTAGCCTCAAAGAAGTCGGCAAGCAAAGATGCAGCCTCCCTTAGCGACCTAGATTTCCTCAGAGCATCCCTGACTGACTGCAGTTTCAAGAACTCCAAGTCAAAGGGGATTTCAGCAATAACCTCAACTCCTCTTTGCCCGCAAGCCTTCTTGACACTGACGGGATCCCCATGAGGGATGGTTGACTTGTTGAGCACTACATAGGCTGGTTTTCCCATGAATTCAGCTAGCCCCAAGATTAACAAGAGGTCATGGAGACCTAGAGGAGTAGGCTCTGTCACAGCTAGGATCTCGTTCCCCATTAGAAGTGCTTGAGCTGTTAAGTTGCCCACCCCTGGGGCGGAGTCCACTACAACCATGTCAAAGCCATTTGCCGCTATTAGCCTTCGAGCTTCTTCTCTTGTGTGAAGAGCAGCAACTGGGGAGCGAGCTTCTCCGGGCTTTAGCTCTCCTATGAGGAGGGTGAGGTTTTCAGCGGCTTTGCAGCGGAGGATCCTTCCAAGGCTTTTTGCGCCTTGCTCTATAGCTGAGTTGGGGCATGCCAGTAGGCAGGCGGTGCACCCTGAGCAAAGATCTTCGAGGAGGATGGGAGGAGAGCCCTTCTTGTGTATAAGCGCATGCTCTTGACAAACTTCAACACACTTTCCGCATCCAAGACATTTTTCCTTCACTATTATGGGTTTGAAGGTGAAGATTTCCTTATAGGTTTCAGGGGAGACGCCGAGTAGGTTGGCGGTGGAAGGACCATCTACGTCTAGGTCCACTAGCAGAATGGAGTGTCCTCTCTGAGAGAGAGTGAGAGAAAGAGCGGCGGCTACTGTAGACTTACCAGTGCCTCCTTTACCGCCACAGACAGTGAGTATGTATGGTGCTCGGCTCAAGGTTTTAGGTCAGCCTCCAAGGCTATTTCTTCAGCGAGAAGCGAGAGAACTTGGTGTAGCTTTGAGTGCTGAGCGAACTCCGTGACTGGCTTGAGCTGTGCTGTAGAGGCTAGAACTGCTTCATCGTAGGGGATTTTGTAGAAGCGGGTCTTCCTCTTGGTGAAATACTCTTCGAGATACTGGGCATAGCTTGGGGCTAAATCGGCTTTGTTAACCATTACTATGAGGGGGATGCTGAAGTGCTCAACTACTTGTATGAGCCTTTCGAGCACAGAACTGGCTACTGGAGTTGGCTCGGTAATGGCCAGCGCAAGAGAAGCTCCGGAAAGGGTGGCTATGACCGGGCAGCCTATTCCAGGTGCGCCATCTAGAAGAAGAAGACCGTTATCTGCTTTGAAGCTTCTAGCCTTGGTTTTAATAGCAGTCACCAATTTGCCCGAGTTATGCTCCCCTAGGTTTAGCTGCCCATGGACTACTGGAAAGCCGTACCTAGACTTGGATAGATACAGCTTTCCGGTTTCGGTGGCTGCTAGGGATATAGCTTGCTGTGGACAAACTTGGAGGCATGCGCCACAGCCTTCACAGAAGATTTCATCGACCTCAGCTTTTCCTTGAGAAACGTGCACCGCATCATAGGGGCAATGCTTCTCACATAAGCCGCATCCGGCGCATTTGAGGGGATCTACCTTAGCTTTGTGGGAGGCGGAGATAGTCAGTGTTTCAAGGGGCTCTCCGCAGCCAAGGAGGAGAGCCAGGTTAGGGGCCTCTACATCGCAGTCCGCCGCTACTAGGGAGATCCCCCTTAAAAAGAGAAGATGTGCGAGGGCGGCGGTAATGGAAGATTTACCAGTGCCTCCTTTACCGCTGACAACAGCTACTTCAAACATCCTGCCTGGTGCCACCGCGCTACTTACTGGAGGCTAAGTATCGCTGGACGGCATCTCTAACCTTTGTTCCTGGAGGAATGGACAGTAGCTTAATTCCCATTTGTGAAGCTGTTGATGAAGCCCATGGGCCAAACTGACCAGCCAAAGCCACGGAAGCTCCTTTACTGATGAGAAATTGAACGGCCGCTATGCCAGCTCCTCTTGGGGCAGACGCTGTAGGGTTTCGCTCAACAGCTACATTGACTATTTCTCCGTTCTCCACATCAACGAAAGTGATAGTCGGCGCTCTAGCGAATACTGGAGATACCAAGTCGTCGAGACCACCAGAACCTTGGGTCATAACCGCTATACGTATTCTCTCGGGAGCCATCTTGATTACCTCTGCTTCTTTGGTCTTCATTGGAGGCGTTGGTGAGATTAGGATTTCCCCAGCGATTTTTTTAGCTCATTAATGCGCTTCTCGATGGCCTTCAGCTCCTCTTCTAGCCACTTCTTGTACTCCTCAAGGAAGGCTAGCTCCGCCTCTGGTGGTGGCGGTGGTGGAGGGGTGAAGGGAGCTGGAGGGACGTAGGGGTACGGCGGGTAAGCGGGAGGCTGCTGA
>JAGHCH010000074.1 GCA_021160575.1 Thermoproteota archaeon
CAGCACGAGAGTATCTGACGCTGGAATAGGAGTGGCCAGAACATACATCACCGAGAAGTTTGGTGATGTATGTTCTGGCCACTCCTATTCCAGCGTCAGATACTCTCGTGCTGTCCGTTCTATGGTATGTGATGAAGCCTAGCTCGAAGAGATCTTGAGCTAGCGCCATGGTCTGCGTCGCATTAAGCCTTAAGAGGCGAGATGCCTCTCTCAGCAGGGAATCCGTTGTAAATGGCGGCGGTGGGCGTAGAATTTCTCTCTCCTCCCCTAGCACCTTGATCTCGGCTTCAGCTTCTTCAAGGCGCCTCTTATACTCCCAAGGATCTACGCCTTCGGGTAGGTTGTCAAAAGCAACTCTCATGCCGTTCTCAAGGAAGACCGTGCAAATAGTTTTCCTTTCCTCTCTGAACTTCCTAAACTGCTCTATGATCCATCCAAGCACTGGCGTTTGTACTCTTCCAGCTGAGAGAGAATGCTGCCCGAAGGCCCTCCAAAGCCTTTGACTCAATTCAAAGCCCAACCACCGGTCCTCGATTCTCCGCACAATCTGTGCTTCAACCATCTTCATGTCGATGTCTCTAGGCTTCTCCAAGGCGTTTAGAACAGCCTTTTTTGTGACTTCGTGGAATTCAACCCTCTTGATCTTGCCAGCATAAGGTGCCAAGCAGATGCTGATATCCCATCCTATCTTCTCGCCTTCCACGTCGGGATCCGTTCCCACAAGGATTTCGCTGACCTCCTCGGCTATCTTCTTCAAGGCATTGATCTGCACAGCTGAATCTCGAATTTCATCTGAGCCACATGAAGGGCATTCCGTGAAGTCGTCGGTGAACTGCTCCCCGCAGCGTAGACATCTCTTTATCGTCGAGTACACTGGTATGAACTTTGAATCCTCAACTATGACTCCATGGAACCCCTCCGTCGTAACCAAATCGAAAATGTGTCCACCACTGGCAGCTATAGTTAGAACGTACTTCCCCGTGCTGATTTCGTATACCGTTACCGAGCCTATAGTTCTCTTGGCAGGTCTTCCAAAGAAGTTGGCTATAGTCCTCGCTTTGTTCGGTGACTCCACTATAAGAAGGGCGCTTCTAACAAGGTCTAGAGCCTCAAAGAAGATCTTGCCGCTGATCAGCTTCTTGATGAGCTCTCTGTCCCTATCCACCTCTGCTATGATCTCATCGAGGTTGACTTCGTCAAAAGCTTTCCACTCGGTCTCCTCTGCAAGCCAGCGCGTTTTCTGCATTAATCCGTTGAATACCTTCTGATCATCTACAAGCACCACGGAGATTCCCTTGGAAATCCCTCCAGCGAACACTCTAGAGGTCCTGCCAGAAGCCTGAATGTATGTCAATGCATCTGGGATGAAGATGTAGAGCTGCTCTCCAATCCTCTTCAAGGAGATATAGGGGCTCTCCTCAACCTTCCTTAGAACCTCTTCCCTGCGCAAAAGCTCTTGGAGGAAAGCTCTGGCTTCCTCTAGTAGCGTTAAAGCTCTCTGATAGCGGGCGGTGATAGTCACTCCCTTTTCAGTCAGCTGAAGAGCCCTATGCACTACATCGAGCTCCCGGGTCAGCCTAGCAATGTACTTCTCAGCTCTACGCTTATCCACGTCTTCGAGGAGATCCCTCAGCTCTGACAAGAGCTGAAGAACCCTAATCGGAGGAGCTTCCCCCACGGTTAGCGGGAATCTAGCTCTAGGCACTCCTGCGAAGACGGCGTACCTTATAACGTGGGGTAGGTCAAGTCCTCTCACGAGCAAGCCATAGTAGCTTGCCACGCTGACTAAGACTTCAAGCTCACCATTGACGTACCTTTCGAGCTGCCTTTTCTTTTCCCTTGAAGAGAAAGCCTCAGCCTTTACGCCAGCATCACGCAGTTTCTCAGCAAGCTTTCCAGCGTAAGTGCTGCCAAGTTCAATGGGCACATAGACCAGCCCTCCTTTGCCAAGTCTCTTGACAATATTCACTACCTCGTCTTCCAAGCTTCCTTCAATTGGCTTGTATAGATCAGCGATGTTTCTAATCTGCTCCGCCCTAGAACCAACTTCGAAGCCCAAGAGTTCTCTAAACAGCTTAACTCTCATGCCTCTCGGTCTTCCAGTAGCGGTGGACACTATGAGCATGCCTACCTTGTTTCTTTCCTTAAATCGCTCAATTTCCTCGTAGTGGCGTTCGATTTCCCTTCTAGCCTCCTCCAGCTCTTCTTCAAGACGTCTTCTCAAGGCGTAGGCTAGAGTCCTCTTAGCGGCTATCAACCCTAAAGCTTCCTCGATAATCTCTGGAGTGAAGCCAAGCAGCTGCAGCACTCTGTCTATGTTCTTAGATGCTTTCAGAAGAGCGTCAACATCATCTACAAAGGCAAAGTCGAACTTCAAGTGCTTTAACTCGTCAAACTTCCTAGCTAAAAACTGTGAAGTCGTGATGAGGATGTGGAAGTCTCCCTCCTTGATGGCTTCTTGAACCTCTTTCTTCTCTTTCTCGGAGAGACCTCCATGGTAGCAGATGGCCACCGCCCAGATTCCCGATTTCTCTTTAAATTGCTTCAGCCTTTTCGCGGCTTGCTCCACGAGGACTGATGTGGGAACCATGATGTAGCTTTTCCTCCCCTTCGAAGCCAAGTAGAGAGCGTAGAGAAGCCCAAAAGTCGTCTTGCCAACTCCTGTAGGGGCTATAATAGCGAAGCTCAACCCTCTAATCGCTTTCTTAGCCCAGCTGATTTGAGCATCCCAAAGCCTACTGCCTAGTATCCTGTTAGCTAGATCAAGAAATTTCTCAACTTCTTCCTCAAAGACCACGATTTTCTCGTACTCTTTCATGGTGCCAAACTTCTTGAGAAGCTCTCCAAGAGCCCTCTTATACTCTGAGAGCCCTCCTTTTTCCCTGAAGATTCTCTCCAATTCTTCATCGCTGATAGGTAGGCATTTCCTGCAAGGGGCTGCCAGCACCAGCCTATCGTCCCCTATAGGGCCTCCACAGTTAGGGCATGTCTTATCGTAGATCGCGTGCATCTACTAGACCCTCTAAATCTCTTCTAAACAACCTAGCCTACAAGGCTCCTCTATAATACCTTTACTTCACTGCTAAGAGAGAAAGGAGAAGCAGGTGTGTCTCTAGGTTAGGATGGAGAAATGAGAGGACTAGCCTTCCTCTAACGACAATACTCTCCTAACTTTTACTACTTCTCGCGGTCTGACGACTATGCCTCTATCGGTGATGTCGAAGGGATGTCGGCGCATAGAGTGTGAGGTGCCGCGCATCTTCCAGATAAGAATACTTCTCCTTAGCTCACCGTCTATCTCGTCTAGATCCAACCGGATAATACCGTCCGCAGCATGTTCCACACCTGGTCCTCCAAAGCCCCTTTCAGTTACGCTTACCTGCGATACCAAGATGGAGGTGCAGCCCAGCCCTGAGAGCACCTTTTTAAGCTGCATCATGGTACCGCGCGCCAGTGCGGGCTTTGTGATGTAGAGGGTTGATACTGAGTCTATCACCGCCCTAACAGCTCCGACATCTCTGATGGCGTCCCTTAAAACTTCAAGCAGCGTTGGAAGGTCATCGGGGGGTCCCTTACAACGTATCTCTCTCTTTTAGCAGCTTCTCCTATCCCAGCTGTGAAGGCATCTACTATTGCAAAGATGCCTTTCTCCTCAAATGGTCTAGGATCCCAGCCAAACTGCGACATGTTGATCCTAACCTGAACTGGATGCTCCTCCAACACCACAAGAATCCCGGGCTCTCCTTTTACTAAGCCGTTGTAGAGGTATTGCTGCCCGAAAATGGATTTACCAGTGCCAGGCCCGCCAGACAGGAGAACTACGTTTCTCTTGGGTACGCCTCCATGGAGTAGCTCATCTAATCCAGGTATGCCTGTAGCAACCCTCTCCACTGGCATGGCTACCACCTTCAGAAGAACTGTAAGCTTAAGGATTCTAATATATATGATTCCATGAAACTGCTGCTTTCAAAAGCTTAGAACAAGCTTGATGGAAGAGAATACTTATTTACGAAGCTGAGAGAGTAGCTCTTAAGCCATGCATGTAGTGTCCGTTAAGCTTTTCAAGAAGTTGCTGTAATCGAGGAGTAGATGGCGGTGCCTTCCAAGAGCAAGAAGCTGGTGCCAATCCCTGAGGACATCTTGAAGAGAATGGCAACTCTCGCATCAAAGCATGGAGAGGGTACCTTCAGCTTCATAGCCAAAACTCTTGAGGAGGCGGCTAGCCTACTAGACATGGGGATTTCTGTCAAAGATGCAAGGAACCTCTACTTGCTTGTAGAAACCCTGAAGAAGACGGGCGCCATAGTTATGCCCGGGGAGCTGATCCAGCAGCTGCTCTCCAATCTCTCCTCCACTGGAAGAGACAAGGCGCTGAAGGCTGCCTATGAGATGGGTGAGTGGTTTGGAAAGTATATCTTAGCTAAAACTAGCTCTGGAGGAGATTCTTTAGAGAAGTTTAGAGAACTAATGCCCCTCTATTTGTGGGACGCTTCTGAGTTCATCATCAGCAATGAGGAGAGGAGGCTAAAAGTACGCTATATTTCCCCTGGACAAACTCTTGAGCGTACTTCTCTCCTTGCCTCCTTCTTGGAGGGAGTTGTGAACGCTATGGGGTATAAGACTGTGTCAAAGGAGGTTCACCGAGGCATCATAGCTTTAGACTTTCTAAAGACCGACTAGGTGTACCGCGTTGGTTAGGAGGAAGTATCTCGCTGTAGATGAGCAAGTTGCTGAGGAGGTCTTTAGGGCTGCCCGCTCAAAGGGCATGACTCTCTTCAGCTATACCACAGAGCTGTTAAGGGAGTCTTTGGATATCGAGCGAAGCTACATGAGGCTTAAGGAAGCGAAAGAATGCCTTGAAGCATTTCTCCTAGCAAAGGAGCTTGGCTTCACACTGGTCCCCGAGTATCTGGTGGCGCGACTAGTTAACAAGGCTTCTCCACAAGAGGTGCGCAAGCTCTCTGAGGAGGCAGGCAACATCTGCGGAAGGTACTTTATGTTGAAGAAGGGGGCTTCTGATCCCATACAGCTTCTGGAGGAAGCGGCGAAAAAACTTCTCTGGGGCGTGACAGAGCTGGTGGTCAAGGGGAGTGATAATGAGTTCTCAGTAACTTGCATCCTCAGCTTGAGAGAGCGCAACTACGCTGAGGTCATAGCAGGCTTCATAACTGGTTTTCTACGGGCTTTTGCCTATCGCCCAACACGGCTCGATGTGAGCAAGGGGATGGCTACGGTTCTCTTCGAGCAAGCGGTTTAGAAGGCAGCGATCTTAGCTCTTCTTTTATTAATTTCTGTCGGCTGTGGAAATTCTCTACCTTGCCGTTGAGCAGCCCCTTAATAACCTTCACTACCAGCCTCACGATTATCCTTGCTAACGAGCATTCATTAACATTGGGAGGGACAACTATCCTATCCTCCTCGAAGAGACCGGGTTAATCACAAGCAGCTGGAAATCGAAAGGCGAAAGGTGTCTAGAAATTTACAAGCTCACGAGGCATGGCACTGAAATTCTTGAGAAGCTGAGAGGCGAGCTTCATAGAACTCTCTTAAGCTTGCTAGAAGACTTGCTGATAAACGAGTCTGAAGGTAAAGGCTAAATACACTAGTTTTAGTATCGTAATAGAAATAGGTAGTACTAGCTCCAGCTTCGCGGAGAAACGCCTGTTTCTCCTTATTTAAGCTTAGAAAAAATGATAATAGGAGGTGAAGTTGAGTGGGCGAGGAGAGGGTTGAAGTTACCCTATCCCCTATGACTAGAAGGGAAATTCACCAGCTCGAGACAGCACTCCTAATAGGCACTCTGCTCCGACCAGATGTCATTGAAGCTATTAAATCCGCTGAAGAAAGGCTAACATGGATAGATTCACTTGCCGTGGCTGCTGGAGCATTAGCTCGAGAGAAGGCTAAAATGACGGTCAGCGAGATCGCAGACGATCTTGGCAGAACCGAGCACACCATTAGAAACCATCTAGCTGGAAAAACCAAGGCTGGAAAGCTGGTCCTCGAAACTTATCAGCGCTTTCTAAAAGAAGGAGTCAAAATTGACGTTAGCGCTGTCGCTCCAGTAGCTGTTGATGCCACTAAGGAGATTGAGCAGCTGAAGGCGGTGCTAAACAAAAAGGATGAACAGCTCAAGCAGCTTCAAGCCAAGCTAGAGGACCTAGAGAAATCCAAGGATACTCTAGAGGGGCAAGTTAAATCCTTAGAAGAGAAGTTAAAGGCAGCGGCAGAGAAGGCTGTGCAGCTGACAGCGGCGGCCTCTGAGCTAAAACAGCTTCTTGAAAAGTAGCTTCAATTTTCCCTTTGTCTTTCCTCTAGCATTTCCTTGAATCTAGTTGCGTCCTCTGCCATAAAGATGTTATTGAAGAGCACATAGACCTCTCCTTCTTTGCTGAGTTTCAAGCACCAACTTCTGAGCTGTTGAAGATCTTCATCCGAGTACTTGTACCTATAGTTGACCTCCCCCGGCCCTATTCCATGCAGCCGGATATAGTGGATTGGCCCCCTAGTCACGGGCTTCACTCTAAAGATGTCTACAACGTGCACCAACTTCAAGTCGCGGCAGAGTTCCTCCACTGCATCCAAGTGCTCTCTCCATGTTCCTCTAGGCTCCCATCCAACAATTAATCCTCCCCTATCAATACTGCCGAAGAACTCCTGCACACTTCTTACGTTATCCTCCGAAAAGCCGAAGTTAGGAGGTGTCTGCAGCACACATACTCTCGCCTCAAGAGCCTCACAGATCTCCTTCACCCTTCCCCAAGCCTCGAAGTTTTCGCGGGTAGGCTTCAGATGCCCATAGTTCCTCAGCTCCCCTGGAAGATCCTTCAATCCAGCTTTTCTCCAAGTGGGGCTGGTGTGAGGATGTGTCAAAACCTGCCAGCCCTTCACGGCGAATTCAAATTCACTAGGAGCCTCTTTCCTCCACTTCTCAGCGGTCTCCACCCTTGGAAGCTTGTAGAAGGTGTCTTGAAGCTCAATCAACTTGAACTTCTCATAGTAAGCCTTCTTCCCTCCTCTTACAGCCCAGCCACAGCAACCCACCTTAATCAAAGCCCTTCAACCTCGTCTTCTAGAGTATCTTTCCAACCACTTATATAGGTGGATGTGGTACAAAGACAACAAATGAAAACAAAAGACAACTATAGCTATATATTGTCTATGCTAATACACTACACTACGCATTTAATAAGAGGAGTGTTAAGTAGGGAGGACTAGGTGAGAAAGCCATGAAAACCAAGACAGCTGCAATACTCCTAACAGCGATGTTCATACTCAGCATCTTCGCCTTCGCACAACCAGCCATGGCTATTCAGAAGGTGACAAGGTTCGCGGTGTTCCCAACCGAGATCTCCTCGGGAACATCGGTTGTTGTGCAGTATAACATCACCACCAGCGCTGCCACAGTGGAGATCTACCTAGACACCAATGGGCTCGCAAAGATCTCAGCCAATGCTAAGCTACTAGCTGAGAGAGATGTTCCAGCTACTGGCAACCTTGTTGAGAATCTCACTTTGCCAATAGATGCGAGCAAGGGCAAGTACTGGATCAAGATCTACGATGGCGAGAGCGTTGTGGTCTCCACCAAGCTGAAGGTGGTGGATGCTCCTAAGAAGATCAAAGTGGATCCGAGCGAGGCTAAGGTGGGAACTAACATCACAATGACCATCACCGAGTTCCCAGAAGAGTTCAAGCCTGGAACATGCTTTGTGCAGGTTTACTTTGATGATTGGGGTGCTGCTAACAACGTTACCGCAACAGTGCCTGCTGGCACCCTTAACGTGACTGGTTCAGACAGCGCTAAACTCTGGTTCATTCTACCTAACGCCACCTATGGCAAGCACACCCTGCTCATCTATGTGTTCAATGCTACTTCAAAGCAGTACATCTACGGCACTTACACGACCGTTAGGGTCAAGCCTGACATCTCGGTTAACGTCACAACCAGCATTGCTTGCGATTCAAGCGTCGTTGTCCAAGTTAACGGTACTGGCTTCCCAGAGGGCAAGATCGCAGCCAACAGCACCAAGCTCATCGTGAAGGACTTCAAGACTGGCGAAGTAATAGGCACCTTCTCAACAACTCATGACGAGATCTCGGTTGGTAGCAACGGTGTCTTCACTGGGCTGAATTTCACCGTGAAGGCTACCAAGTACGGTTATGCAGACTTAGAGATAGCTGTTGGTGACCAGACCTTCAAGTTCACCGATGTATTCGTAGTCTCCAAGGATCTAGGTGCTGGCAACTTCATTGCCAAGGTCAACGCCACCTCGGGCAATGTTGGTGATCGGGTCAAGGTGGAGGTGCTAGGTGCCTCCCCTGGAGGCAATGTCACAGTTTCACTGTTCCCGAGTACTGGCACCGGACCAGTGCCTCCGAAGCTCATTGGCTGGTCATTAGCTGATGCCAATGGCTACGTCTCCATAGTAGCCAGCATACCCAACGCCACAGCTGGTAAGTATAGGATACAGATAACCGACGTCGCCGACAGCTACGTCAAGAACGTCTCCACCTTCAAGGTGGTTCCTGAAATAGTGCTTAACGTCACCTCAGCTAGCCCAGGACAGAAGGTTAGCCTCTACTGCACCGGCATGAAGTACAACACCAACTTCACTGTGGTCTACGTGGGCGGCAAGAAGGCATGGTCATGGGCTCCAACCAATGTGCCTGCCACCTTCTGGGGCCCTGTAGTTAACAGCAGCGGCTTCTGGGGTCCCATTAACTTCTCAGTGCCCTACGTGAGTGGCGGAGGCAAGTCTGTCACCGTTAAGGTAGTGAGCGATAACGGTAAGGTGGAGGTCACTGGCTCGCTCAAGATAAAGCCCATTGTAACTGCATGCTACGTACTCAACGCCACTGGTAAGTGGAACAACACGGTGACAGCAATCTACCCAGGCGATTTAGTCAAGCTAGTGAGCTATGGCTACCTTGCCGACGAGGAGGTTAAACTTAAGATAGTCAACGCCACCAGCGACAAAGTTGTAGCAACAGTGTCCGCCAATGCTGGAGGCAAAGCTGATAAAGACGGCAACGTGTCCGCAGTCTTCATGCTGCCCAAGAACCTCAAGCCATTTGGCAACTACAAGTTCTGGCTAGCTGGCTCAACCAGCACCAACGAAGCCAACTGGACAATGCCGGTGAACATATCTGCACCCGGCGCTGGTGCTCCGCCAGGCAAAGTATGGTTTGCTCTATCACCTGAGGGCAAGATCACCAAGACTGAGTACTACGTAGGCGATGAGATCACTATAACTGGTGTAGGCATAAACGCCAGCAAGGTCGATATCTGGATCAATGACAGCACCACTGGTACTGGTGTGAAGAAGCTGGCTTCAGATGTGAAGGTCGGCAAGTACGGCTACTTCGAGTACACTGGAACAATCCCCGAGATGCCCAATGGCACATACATCATAGCGCTAGTGCCCGTGGGCATCTCCACGCCCTCAGCAGCTGCTCCGCCAATGCAGCGCTTGAACTTCACAGTGAAGCCTAAGCCGTTCTTCAGTGTAGAGGCGGCTGCTGCTGGAACCTCCGTAGACATCGCTGGCAAGGGCTTCAAGGCCAATGCTGATTACAAGGTCATCTGGGACGGCACAGTGACTCTTGGCACCTTCACCACCGACGCGAACGGCACCTTCTCCGGAACCATAGTGGTTCCGGCTGGTGCAGCGCCAGGCATGCACACCATTACAATCGTGGATGCTGCCTCTGGCACGGAGATTACAACCGTAACTTTCACAGTGCTAGGACCACTGAAGATCGCTAACCTCGACATCGTGCCCAAGACCGCTTATAACGGCTCCACAGTGACCATTACTCTGGCTGTGCAAGACTACTTCGGCAACCTCGTCAGCGGCGCCAGTGTGACTGGCAGCATCATCACTCCAACTGGCGCCAGTGTGTCACTGTCCTTTAGCGAGGTGCAGACTGGCGTCTACTCAGCCACTTGGACTGTGCCAGCCGATGCCGCTGAAGGCACCTACACAGTAACGGTCTCAGCCTCTAAGGCAACAGCTGGCACACCGACAACTGGCAGCATCAGCTTCACCGTCCAGGCTAAGGTGCTGCCGCCACTGAAGA
>JAGHCH010000099.1 GCA_021160575.1 Thermoproteota archaeon
GTATATCAGCTCAAGTATTTCAAGAAACTTCCCGTTGGAGGACAGTCAATGAAAATCCTCCCGCTGATTGCTCTCATAGTTCTCGCCCAGCTGACTGCAGCCAGCCCCTCGCCTGCTTTCGCTGAAATAACCTCGGTGGAGGTAAACCTAGGGCAGGGCTACCTTCCAGTAACGGAGAACTCGATGCTCTCTCTCCCCTTAAACATCACTAACACCTTCACCATCAGAGCCTCGGTTGCAGCTGGAGGTGAAAGCGCCAACTTAACGGTGGTTCCCGTGATGGATGAAGTCGCCTATCCAACGCTGATCTCCGCCGTAGTTACACGGGGCAACTTGACGATTGTAGGCCATCAGCAAATACCGGTACTCACCCCCGGTCTCCACGAAGTAGTCCTCGAAGTGTACTTGAACAACCAGCTGGTAGACCAGTTTAAGTTCAATGTCTTCGCCAAGCTCATCCGGCTGTCAGTAGAAGTTCCTGAAGCCAAGGTGGCGCGAGGCCTCAAAGCGCCAGCACCTATACCGGTGAAGCTGATTAACAAGGGTAACGAGGTCCTCCACTCCCTGAAGGTCAAGGCAACCTCCCCTATGGTGGTCAAATTCACTAAGGTACTTCCCGAGGAGGTTCCCTCTCTCGCTCCCGGCGAAATCGCCAATGTTTCACTTTTCGCCACTGTAGGCCCCCAAGTGCTGATCGGTCGGTATCCCTTCAACATCACCGTCACCTTCAAAGACTCCTTTAACAACACGTGGACAGTGCAGAAAAGTTGCCTCTGCGAAGTAACCTTAATGCCGACAACAATCCAGCTCTCCATACCAGCAGAGGTCAAAACAAAGGAGAAGATCCCCCTACCAGCATACCTTCTCGATGAAAACGGCAACCCAGTGCCTCAAAGACCAGTCCTCTTCTACATTAACGACAAGTTCATAGGCTCCAACGTAACCGACGTCGCGGGAAGAGCACTCCTCATTCACGAGTTCACAGACCCAGGCGACTACACAGTCACCGTGAAGTTCTCTGGAGATGACTTCTACCTCCCCTCCACAGCTTCCTTCAAGCTCAAAGCAACTCCCCGCTCCCTCCTCGAGACCCCCCTCTTCCGCTTCCTCGCCCTCTTCGCCGTGATTTTCGGAGTGGTAGCCGGAGCAGTGGCTGCAATTCTGCGGATAAAGCTTCCTTCATAGGGGTGAAGCCACCTTGAAGGTAGAGCTATTCAAAACACCAACCTGCGTTAAATGCCCCCTAACCGTAGAACTCCTTAAGAAAATACTTTCTGAAGCTGGACTACGCTACGAAGAAGTGGTTGTTGAGAGAGATGTGACAAAAGACTCCGACGCCATGGCTGAACTACTGCTGCTAAACACTCTTTCAACTCCCGTTGTGCGCTGCGGCAGCAGAGTACTCTACGAAGAAGATGCAGTCTCCGAGGAGAAGCTCAGAGAACTACTACGCAAAGGGGGGATTCTCAAGTAGCGGAGCTGCAGATTTAAGGATCAGCAGCTGATGTGAGCATTTAAACCAGTAGTCTCTATGAAGCTCTGTTCTTCCATAAAAAAGTAAACCCCCTTCCGCCATACACATCATCAACTTCCCTCTATGGCCATCTCGATCTCTAAAACAACTCGGCCTAGGCCATTCACTTAATCTAGAAATTTCGATATAAATTTCAAAAAAAGCAAATATCCCTAAGTTTACACTTCCTTTAAGTGGCTGCTAGGAGGATTGTTCTCCATGGCTAAGCTTGAAGCAGAGCATGCTCCCTTACCGCCCGTGAGGCGCAGTGATGGTGTAATCCTTCCCTTCAATAAGGAGTACATAGTGAGGAGTCTAATCAAAGAAACTAAGCTAGCTGAAATCTTTTATGGAATCCCCGCGATGAGCGAGGAAGAGGCTAGGAAAATCGCCACTGAAGTTGAAGATGAAATTCGAAGAATGCGTTTGAAATTCCTCAGTGGTCCTCTCATAAGAGAACTTGTAAATGCGAAGCTGCTGGAGCATGGCTACACCGCATATAGAAACGTCTACACGAGGGTTGGTGTACCCCTTTATGAAATGTGGCTCATCGACAACGCCGAAGGATTCGAGGCTAGGGAGAATGCTAACCTCCAGCCAAACCCCGAGACCTTCCATAAGAAGAAGGCTGATCGCCTCAGCAAGGAAGCCTACTTGCTCATGATGCCCTCCTACATAGCGGACGCCCACTTGCAGGGGGATATCCACATCCACGATCTAGAGTATTGGAACACCAGACCCTTCTGCCAAGACTGGGATCTCCGCTACTTCTTCTACTACGGCTTAATGCCCGATGGCACTGGCACCCACACCTCAGTAGCTGGACCAGCTAAACACCCTGAAGTAGCTATTCTCCACGCAGCAAAGGTACTGGGTGCAGCTCAAACCAACTTCTCTGGTGGGCAAGGCTTCTTCAATTTCACAGTGTTCATGGCTCCCTATTTAAGGGGTCTGAGCGACAAGGAGGTTCACCAGCTGGCTCAGATGTTCCTCTACGAAATGACACAGCTCTATGTGGCTAGAGGAGGACAGCCAGTCTTCAGCAGCTTCCAGATCGAGAGCGGAGTTCCAAAGGTGTGGCGAGAGGCTCCCGTCGTCTCACATGGCAAGGTTTGGCGGGATCTCACCTATGGCGACCTCGAAGACGAAGTACACCGCTTTGCGGTGGCTCTCCTCGATGAGTACTTGAAGGGAGACTTCACGGGGAAGATGTTTAACTTCCCTAAGCCGGAGGTGGTGCAGCGCCGCAGATACTGGTCCTCCAGTGAGTTTGAGGATGTGATGTTTAAGGCTGCTCAGCTCTCAGCCAAGTATGGATCCACCTACTACGACAACGTGATCCCCAGCTATAGGGGAGGCGAGGACGGAGTTTCCTGCTACCAATGCTGTGCATACTGCTTCTCAGAGGATGGAAAGTCGGAGGATTTCTGGAAGAAAGTGTACTTCGAAGATGGAGCGCACTTCAGCATGGGCGGTCTCCAAGTAGTCACCATAAACCTTCCGAGGATAGCCTATAAGGCTAAAGGCGATGACGACAAACTTCTAGAAGAACTCCGCAGAGTCATGGAGATAGCTAGGGATGCTCTTCTCCTCAAGTATAGGATCATGAAGAGGCAATGGGAGAGAGGGCTCATCCCCTTTGCTTCGCAGACCCCGAGAGGAGCTCCTCCAGCAGTTGACATAGATAACTTAGCGCTCACCATAGGATTCGTCGGCATGAATGAAGTGGCTCAGCACCACGTAGGATGCGAGCTACATGAGCACAGAGAGGCTCAGAAGTTCGCCTTGAAGGTGCTGATAGAGATGGACAAGATTCGCCGAGAGTTCGCTGAGGAAACTGGTAGAAACATCGCCTTGGCTAGAACGCCAGCTGAATCAGCTGCACAAAGATTGGCAGTTGCTGATCTCATCCATTACCCCGAGTGTGCACGTCGGGTGGTGAAGGGCGACCTCGACTTAGCTTTGAAGCTCGTGGGAGAAACCATGGATCTGCCCATCTACTACACCAACGGTGCCCACGTCAATGTATCTGCACCAATACCTCTAGAAGAGCGGCTAGCCATAGAGCAGAGGTTCTTCCCCATCTTAAGTGGAGGTGACATCTTCCACGTATGGCTTGGAGAGGCCAACCCCAGCCCTGAAGCCATCATGAAGCTCAACAAGAGACTAGCCCTCAACAGCTGGGTAGGCTACTGGGCTCACACCAAGGACATTGCCCTCTGCCTCGACTGCGGCTTCGTGGGTGGCGGGCTTGTTGAACAGTGCCCAGTGTGCGGCAGTAGGAGACTCAAGTACTACTCGAGGATCACTGGCTACTACCAAGAGATAGATTCATGGAACGCCGCTAAGAGGAGAGAGCTCTACGACAGATACCGCATAAAGCTCTCCTAGCTCTTCTTTCACTCTCCAGCTAGAGGGGCTCAGCGCCTTGTCCAAGAGATTCCTATATCTACGCGATATCCTCTCCCTCTCCCTCTGCGACTACCCTGGAGAGCCAGCTGCAGTCCTCTTCCTCTCAGGATGCAACCTCTTCTGCCCCTACTGTCAAAACTGGAGTTTGAAAGAGCAAAGGACCTCCGACTTAGTGGATGTGGATCGTGTGGTGGAGCGCCTTGCTCGAAATCCGCTGATCACAGCTGTCAAGGTTACGGGGGGCGAGCCTCTTCTCCAGCATGCAGCCCTCCAAGAGCTTGCTGCCAAGGTAAAGGAGTACGGGCTTCTCTTTGGTGTGGACACCAATGGCTCTCTACCGGGAGCTCTTCAAGAGCTCCTCCCCTACGTCGACCTCGTCTCCATCGATGTAAAGGCTCCCTTAATCCCCGAACGCTACGGCGTAATAACGGGTGTTCCTATAAGTGAAGCTGAAGAGCTGGTGGCGAAGGTAAAGAAGAGCCTCCGCCACCTCTTCAAGAGCAGAGTGCTAGTTGATGTTAGGACGGTAGTGATTCCTAGCTACACTTCCCACCTCAATGATCTTCAGAGTATCGTAAAGGATCTCGAAGAGCTAGGCTACATGGAAAAGGCTGAGAAAGGAGAGGCTTCGTATACCCTCGCCGAGTACGTCCCAGGCAACGCCAGAGCTCCCAGCTTTCGTTCCCTACCCTACATGACCGCTAAAGAGCTGGTTGATCTCGCCAAGAAGCTTCAATGTAAAGCCCTCTACATATCCCATAGAGGGCTGGGCTACCGCTACAAACTCTAAACCCCGTGTTTTCTAAAGAGAAGGAGGCAATAAAGCTAAACTCTAAATCAGAAACTTAGTTCTCTTCCTAGCTATGAGCAGCGTATCGCCTGGCTCAAGCTTCGTGTGGAGGTCTATCGGTATCTTTGGTTTTCCGTTGTGTATCAATAGGATTGGGTATGCGGGACCTAGGTCTCTCAATACGCTCTCTATGTTACAGTACATGTA
>JAGHCH010000058.1 GCA_021160575.1 Thermoproteota archaeon
AGGTTGAAGAGAAGCTGCCTCCGATGATGGTGGTGCTCCTCTATGGGCAGGCTGCACGGATAGCTGGTAGGAAGGATCCGCTGCTGGCTGCGGAGTGCTACGAGAGGTTGGGCGAGCTTATGGAAAGACAAGAGCGATTCTTCGAGGCAGCAGATGCCTATGAGCATGCAAGTGAGTTCTTGATGGTGGGAGGCAGGGATATTCGAGGTTACACCAAGCCCGGTGAGATATGGATGAGGAATGCTGAGATGTGGATGGAGAAAAAAGAGCTGGATGATGCTGAGTGGAGTGCAGTTAGAGCTCTTAAGTACTTTGAGTTCATAGGAGATTATGAGGGGGCTGAGAGGGCTAGACAGCTCATGGAGAAGATTAGTGTAGAAGAGGGAAGCTAGCTTTACCGAGCTTCTCTCCTATATTCTTTGAAACGACTTAGGTGGAGACTCTTGCACTTAGTAATCTACGATGTTGGAAGAGACCCGAAGGGCGTTAGGGTGAGGCTAGTGCGGTGTATGCGTAGGCTGGGAGGGTTGCAGCTTCAGCGATCGGTGTGGCTTGTCCCGGAGTTCTCTGAGGAATTATCTAAGCTGCTGGATGAGATACGTGAAGGCGGAGGCTCTGTGCTGATTACGAGATTTCGCTCAGAGGATTTGGCTGAGAGTAAGTTTGTGGGAGTGGTAGTCTGCGACGATGAGCTAGGAGGGCTTCTAAAGGAGGTTGTCTCAGCCTTCAAGTCGATGAAGGTGAAGTTTGCAGTTGATAGAAAGCTGAAAGGTGGAAGATCCATCAGCAGCGTTGTGGATAGGCTTTGCAGGAGAGGAGCTAACATCATATTGCTGGTAACTAGGGTAATCAGCTTCGAGAGAGGCATGGCGCTTGGAGCGGAGGTCTATGAGAACTCCATTTATGCGAGGGTTCTCGGAGTAACTTTTCTGGAGCTAGCCGAGGTTTACGGGAAGAGATACTTGATTTCGTGGTCTGCTAGAAGGGAAAACCTCATCGATGAGTTAGCTGAGGCCTTGAAAGCGCAGGTAGCGCAGGGAGTGATGCTGGATGCTCGTATCAAGGCTAGAGATGGACTCGTAATAAGGAAAATCTATGGCGTTCGGCCTGGAGATGAGATTTATGTGAACGACGTTCCAGTGGCTAAGGCCTTGACCAGCGAGGTTGCCTTGGTTTGCCGAAGGAAGAGGTTGATTGATGTGATAGGAGGTGTGCTGTATAAGGGGGCTGCCAAGAAGCTTGGGAGGATGGTTTTAGAGGAAGCTTTGGTGAGAACGGAGGCTCCTTCAAAGCCCTCTTAGGCAAGGCTAAGTGAGGACCACTATTATTTCTGGGAGATCCTCGGGGTTGATGTTCATCTTGTAGAACTTAGTTAGTAGCTCCACGGCTGCATCCTTCCAGTTGAGATCCTTGAAGAGGTCTGGATGGAGAATGTTTGCCATCTGTAGAGCTGCTATGACAAATCTCGGGCTCCACTCAAGGAAGGAGCCGAACTCTCGGGTGCCTCCTAAGAGGCCATACACCTTCCCGTTTTTAACGGCTGCCACCGTTCTCCACTGCGCTATTTCCTGCATCCTCTCTTGTAGGTCGGCTTTCCGGAAGGCTACGACAATTATTACCTCGGGATCCCACTCAATAATTTTCTCCAAGGAGACTTTTGGCCAAGAGGTGGTGAAGTTTTCTTTAAAGGCTATGTTGACTCCTCCGCAGAACTCCACTAGGCTAGCCCATGCACTGCCCCCTGCGAATACAGTAATCATGTTCTCCCGAATCTTTCCGAGGAGGAGTGTTCTAGGGCGTTGATCAAGAGGCAGCTTTGAAACTCGGTTTTCAATGCTTGTGAAGATCTCTTTGATGAAGTTTTTAAGCGGGGCAGCATCTCTGCCTGAAATTTGCGCTAGGAGATCTATGCAGATGTACAAGTCATCGACTGTCTTTAGCCGCGTACAAACTGTCGGGATTTTGAGTTCTTCAAGCTTAGCGAGGATTTCGCCCGCCTTGCCATGCCCTATCTGCAGGATCACC
Source organism: Thermoproteota archaeon (assembly GCA_021160575.1). Classification (GTDB taxonomy): domain Archaea; phylum Thermoproteota; class Methanomethylicia; order Methanomethylicales; family JAGHCH01; genus JAGHCH01. Next base: position 2,026 of record JAGHCH010000058.1, read on the forward strand.
ACATCGGGGTTTAGTGCAATGAGGGCTTCGAAGTCCACACCAGCGAAGGGATCTCCTACCACTGTTTTGCTGCGTAGCTCTTCTGGAAGGTAGGGGTTATTGGCTGTAAGGCGCCCTATGCCTACGATTTGCTCCTCAGCTCCCAGCGCGTATAGCGTTTCGGCTTCAGCGCTGGTTAGTACTACTATTCTCTGCGCTGGAAGAGTGAGATTAACCGCTCTCCCCAGCATATCGGTGATCACATGCACTGAGCCAGCTTCGGGAGGCGATGTGGTGCTTTGATATAAGCTGTATGAGGCATAGAGCGTTAAGGTCATGATGATAATTGCTATGACTGTGTACTTGAGAGACGTGACTCTCACCTCCTGGCGTAGCTTCTGCAGTAATCAGCGAAGTGGCAGAGAGCTTCTGGATGGGATGGTGTGAAGAGATGGAAGTACGATGCAAGGGTGTTGTAGACTACTATGCCATCCCGCGAGCCGTCAATGCCCTCTCCTCTGAGCACCTTGTAGCAGAACTTGACATCTGAACTTTCTAAAACCAACCGCGAATAATGGAATTCATGACCCTTTAGGAGCGCCCCTTGATGGGCTATTACGACATTGTCTAGAACCTCCACCTTTACTAAGTTTAGGGTGTGCTTCCTAGCCATATGGCAGGAGGCAGGAATGAGCCCCACCATATCGTATAGACGCCTATTCAAGTCATGCATCTTGGTTGAAAGGTACATTAGCCCGCCGCATTCAGCGTAGATGGGGCATTGGTCTTCAGCTGCTTGAGCTAAGCTGCGCCTCATGGAGTTGTTCTTTTCGAGCTGCTCGGCGTAGAGTTCTGGGTAGCCTCCTCCGAGGATTATTCCGTTGGCATCGCTGGGCAGTTCCCTATCGTTGATGGGACTGAAGAACTCCACTTGTAGACCAGTATTGCGCAGGTGTTCTAGTGTGTCTGCATAGTAGAAGTTGAAGGCAGGATCATAGGCAACATACACTTTGGCTGAACTCTTTGTGGAGAGCTGTCTTGGATGGCTGGAAGCTGAAACCTCAACAGCTAGAGGCGGGGCTTGTTGGGCTATCTCTAAAATTTTGTCTAGGTCTATGTGTTCTTCCACTACCTTACTGAAATGCTGCAGCAGTTCTTCAGCTTCCCTCCCGGCATCCTTCACTGTTAGAAGCCCCAAGTGTCTGTAGGGGAAGGTGAACTCCTCGCATTCAGGGATATCTCCTAAAACCGGCAGCCCGGCGTAATGTTCAATTGCTCGCTTGACCTTTTGGCAGTGGCGGCTGCTTCTCACGAAATTGAGGATCACGCCTTTAATATTGAGCTCTTTATCGAAGTGCTTGGATCCTAAAACCACTGCAGCAGCGCTCTTCGAGGTGTTCCTAACATCGAGGAGAAGAACTACGGGGCAGGAGAGGAGCTTCGCTACATGGGCTGAGGAGCCATGCTCATCGAGGACCTCCGGCGAATCGAAGAGGCCCATTACACCCTCAACTACCGAGATGTCTGAAGAAAAGGAGGTTCTCGCGAAGTAATTTTTAAGCCCTTTATCCTCCATCAACCAAGAATCAATATTTCTGCATGGCTTCCCGGAGGCAAGGGAGAGCCACTGGGGATCTATGAAGTCCGGCCCTACTTTGTAGGCTTGCACGGAGAGTCCTCTTCTGCGCAGGAGGTAGATAATGGCAGAGGTTACTACGGTTTTACCTTCGCTGCTTGTAGGTGAGGCGATCATGACCCTCGGAGGGTTAACCAGCACTTCTGAGCAACCTCCTTAGAGCGTTGCCTACTTGAGATGGGATGATTGCCTTCTTGCCCAGCACCTTCATGTGGACTTCAGGCTCGTTGACGGCTTGGAAGAAGCCTAGTGAAAGGAGCCGGGCTATGGTGCGGTTTCCATTGGCAATTCCTACGGCTTTGAAGCGCTGCTCTATGGGCACCGCGTGAGGAATTCCTACAACAACTGCTAGCGAAATGTCATGGTACTCATTCATTAGGAGTTCAGCTGCCCTTCTCCCGGAGGCAGGGTAATCGTCAAGGCAGCCAGTCACATGGTGAATAATGATGCCCCGCTCAGCTAACTCTCGGCTGATGATACTAGCATCTCTCCTGACTTTAGGTAGCCCCCACTCGCAGTCTATGTTGGCGATATTAACCACTAGATCTTGCCGTGACAGCTTTTCGGCTGCCTCATTCACCGCGATTAAGATGTCGGCATAAAGGTAGGTGAGTTCCTTCTTGGTGTTGAGGATAACTGCTACACGCTCTCCTTTCTTGAGAACCTTAATTATTGCCTTAGCTGCTGTCTGCGGAGAATGCCCCTCAGCGGTTGGAAGATATCCTGGAGCACCTATCCCCCTGAGCCTTTCAAGTTGGAGGGCTTCTCTCATTATTCTCTTCTGCCGTTCTAGCTCCTCATAGCTGATTAAACCCATTTGTGCTGCTTTTTCAACGACTCTTAAGACCCCGATAACATTGCCAGACTGATACGCGGGGACGTTCACCGCTAGCACTTTGAATGGATAGTTGAAGTGTTCGATGATCTGTTCTACATCCTCTCCTATGATAGATGAGCAACAGGTTCCCACCACGCCTACCAGCTGAAAGGTAAACTGCTCTTCAAGGACCTTGAGGACTTGTAGTAGTTTGGATGAGCCGCCCATAATTACGTCGTAGTCCGATAGAGAGGTTGTGAAGACTTTTACACCATCAATTTCTAGGAGCCGTAATGCTCGGAAATTGCATCCAGAGGGTCCGTGAAGCACCATGGCATCGGCATCGAGGTCGCGGAGGGTGAAGAGAGCTGCAGCTATGGGGTTGGGGCGGGGATGGAGAGAATACTTTATGCTGGACATGTAGTTCAAACCCCTAGCTCTAGGCTTTCTCCAAAGTTACAGAGGACTACGAGCCACTCCTCGTGAGGAGAGAGCTGAGAGAGAGCTTTCCTCACGGGGAGCTGCTCTTCAAGCCGTCCTGCGACACCCTCATCTATTAGAGCGCGTCCTAGATCGCCATAGAGGATGAGCTCTTCCAAAAGCGGCTGATGCTTCTTCACGATTTGAGCAATTCTCCGCGCGTCAACATGGAGGCAGGCAGTTCTTAGCTTTCCTCCCAGAAAGAGAGCTAGCTTTCTATGAGAGTTCTTAACAGCTTCGGCAGCGTCTCTGAGAAGTTCATTGAGGGAGGAGGGGCCTAAGCCGCCAGCAGACGCATTGACCAAAGCGATCTTGCTTGAGGGCTTGTGGAGGATGGCTCTGCCGCTAAGCCCGGTGAAGGAGGCAAGGTATGCTGGGATGGACTCCAAGTCGACTAGCTCTAGGCTAGCCAGCCCAGCTATTGCTGCCAACGCGTTTTCAACGTGGCTTAACCCGAAGAGGCGTTCGCTGAGCTTCAGCGAAAGCCGAGCTTCGAGTGTATGCCCACTGATAGTTGGAAGGCTTTCTACCATCACTTCGAGGTGATAGCCGGAATCTAGGCTGTAGCGTAGACCTTGCAGATACACTTGGCAGGGTGGTGCGGTGTTGATGCTAAACATCGCTGTTTTAGCGCGAGTGAGATGCTTCATGCGCCTTGCCAATGGATCATCGCCGTTTAGCACTAGAACGGAGTGCTCAGAGAGGTACTCTGCCATCTGCAGCTTAGCATTGAAGGCCGAGCCCCAGAAGGCAGTCACATAGTTTTCCTTCACATTAGTGACGATGCCAACGTCGGCCAGCCCTGTGCCGCCCAAGGAGATCTCAAAGACGGCTGCCTTGGGGGGCTTTTCACATATGGAGCGAAGCCAATGCCATGCACTGATGATGCTAGCGGGGGTTATCGAAGCGTTTGGCGTGGAGTAGAGTGTTGATTTATTTAGGAGTGCGAAGAAGCCTCGGCTGTCTGACAATAAGGTTGGAACCCCAGCGCTGAACAAAGTATGTGCAATCATGTTGGCTACAGAGGTCTTTCCATAAGATCCGGTGACCTCAACTACTAGAATGTCTCGCAGTTGATTCCTCAAGAGTAGACCTACAGCTTTCGCATGAGTAATCACGGGCACTCCGAGTTTAGATGCCTCTGCGAGGAGAGGATGACTACGATGCAGATGTTGAACCACTACTAGATCAGCGCAATACAGATGTTTGGCTAATTCTTGTTCGTCGCGTACAATGTGAATTCCCTGCTCCTCAAGGTGGTTAATAGTTTCAGGGGTGAGTGTTTTATGGCAATCATAGCCGTAGACCTTGAAGCCTTGGAGGAGGAATTCTTCAGCGAGCACCACGCCTCCATGGGTCATGTCGGCTACCAGCACTGTGGCAGTGCTAGAAGGCACTTAGAGCCCCTCAAGGGGAAGAAGATGGTGATTCAAATAAGCTTAAGAAAAATCAGACATGTTACAAAAGAAACAATATTCTTCTAACCCCGAAGCTCCGTATCAGAAGCATCGGGAGGTTTACAATGAGACATCAGAAATCTCACCGAGCTTGTGTTGAGGATATTGTCGGCAATTAGCGAAGTATCCGCGAAAGATGGTCAAGGAGCTGCGGCATCTCTTAGATATGAGGTCATAACTCTTTGAAGCCTGGAGTTATGAGGTTTAATCCATTAATTTTGTGAACATTTACAGGGAATGCGTATACTCTGCTGAGAATTTCGGGGACAAGCACCTCTTCTGGAGATCCTAGCGCAACTATTCTCCCTTCACCCATAATAGCTATGCGGTCGGAGAACATGGAGGCGAGGTTGGGATCATGGAGGGTGATTATAGCTGCTAGCCGTCTGTTTCTTACAAGCTGCCTCACTAATGACAGCACATGTACCTGGTTTTTGAAGTCTAGGTGGGCGGTGGGCTCATCTAGTAGCAGTACTTTTGGTTCTTGAGCTAGTGCACGAGCTATGAGGATGAGCTGACGTTCACCACCACTAACCTGCGTATAGATGCGGTCAGCTAGATGAGATGCGCCAACAGCCTCTAAAGCTTGGTAGGCTATCTCCAGATCCCTCTTGCTAGGAGTACCTAGAAGCCCTAAATGAGCAGCTCTACCCATAGCCACAACATCTAGTGCTCTGAATGGAAAGGGAGGGTGATGTTCTTGCGGGACAACGCCGATTATCTTAGCGATCTCCTTTCTGGGTAATTTGAGGAGGTCTTTACCATCAACTAGAATCTCTCCCTTCTGAGGGCGATAGAGACCAGCGATGCAGTAAAGGAGGGTGGTCTTTCCGGAGCCATTAGGTCCTAGGAGAGTCACCACCTCACCGTCATCTACCTCTAGATTAATATCTGTAAGCTGGAAGGCGTTGGAGCCATAGCTAAAGTAAAGATCCCTTATTG
>JAGHCH010000097.1 GCA_021160575.1 Thermoproteota archaeon
AATAGAAAAGCGCTCGCCCCCGCGAGCGGCCCCCAGGCCCCCTCCAGGGACGAGCGCGTTGCTAAGCCTCGCCATGAGCCCCTCCAGGGACCCAGTATTTCTTTTTCTCTGACTGGTTAATAAGGTCTGTGTGGCTTGGGGTGTTGGAGTTTTGGTAGGATTTCTTTGGGGATCCACATGTTTTTGATTTTGACTCGCTTTTTCAGTGTTTGTTTTAGTAGCTTGTTTATTTCTTGCTGGTATTTTGGGTCTGCGTGGAGTGTTATGCCTTCGGTTAGTGCGTCTAGGGCTGTCATTCTTCCTTGTTTGATCATTTCTTTGAATTCTTGTGGCGTGTAGATGTGGGGGTCTAGTGGGCGGTTTTCTACTAGGCTGTATGCTAGGCTCCATCTGTCCCAGTAGTTTTTGGGGAGGTTGTCTGCTACTATTAGGAGGTCTATGTCGCTTGCTGGGGTGTGCTCTCCTTTGGCGGTGCTTCCGTAGAGTATTACGAGGAGTGGCTTTAGCTTTGGAACTATGTTTTGCTGTGTGTAGTGCTTGACTGCTTCAATAATTCTTTCATGGCGTCTAGTATCTTCTGGGCTGAGGTTAGGCATTCTTCTGCATCCCTCCTTGTGTAAAGCTGGTGGGCTGGAGCTTCTATGCTTGGGTGGAGGTTGGGGTATCTTGGGGGTGAGTAGTGCTTGTCTAGGAGTTTTGCATCTTCTTCTAGCTCTGTGAGCTTTTTGCTGTAGGCTTCTTCCACTGTTTTCAAGAGGCTGGTTATGGAGTGCCCTCGCGCCTCTATGCCCAGTGCGTAGAGGCAGGCTTTGACGGCTTTCTCTCCTGCTTGCTGTGAGTGGAAGCAGCTTGCTGCGTAGTGCTGGGTGGCGAGTAGGTCTTTGGCTACTCTGAGGTCTTCTTCAGCGTCGGCTATCCATCTCTCGGCTTCGAGAAGCCACTTGGGCATGAGGGGTTCGCCAGCTGCTGGAGAGGCAGCTATTACTGGTATTTCTTCGCCCATCTTATGAACTGATCGGATGCCGGCTTCTGATGATGTGGTTCGGCGTAGTGGTTAAGAGGGTTTTCTGCTTTGGTGGTTGATGGGTTCTTATGCGGCGATCTGCGGGGGATTCTCTCTACATAGGCTCTCTTCCTAGGGGTTGTCAGCAGTGCATAGAGGGTGCTAAGCTGGTCTTCTTTGTCACGGGGCTTTGTCATAGAAGGTGCTTCTACTGCCCGTTGAGTAGGGATCGCCAGTACGTTGATGTGATGTTTGCTGACGAGGTTCCCGTCAGAGATTGGCTGGATGTGCTTCTTGAAGGGAGGGCGATAGACTCTAAGGGTGCTGGCATTACTGGAGGTGATCCTCTTTTAGTGGTGAAGCGGGTTGTCCGCTTTGTCAAGCTGCTCAAGAGCTTCTTCGGAAACGACTACCATATACACCTCTATACTCCCGGGCTTTATGCTTCGAGGAGCACTATCAAGATGCTGGCCGAAGCTGGAGTGGATGAGCTTCGCTTTCATGTGCATAAGCTCGAAGAGCTGGAGAAGCTGAGGTTTTCACTTGAAGCTGGAATGGCTACAGGCGTGGAGGTTCCCGCTATTCCGGGATCCCTACCCTTTCTGAAGTCTCTAGCCAAGAAGCTTGAAGATATCTGTGAAGAGTGCTTTCTCAACATAAATGAACTCGAATTCAGCGAAACAAATTACATGAAGCTACTTCAACGAGGCTTTCGGTTGAAGGAGGGTTCAATGGCAGCGGTTGAGGGAAGTGAGGAAACAGCAGTTAAGCTCTTGGAGTGGGCTGGGGAGGAGGGTTTATCGATCTCCATTCACTACTGCCCGAGTTCGCTGAAGGATGGGGTGCAGACCAAGAGGCGTTTGCAGAGGCGGCTGGCCAACGTCAAGCATCCTTCGGAGGAAGTCTTCAAATCACCTCTTCTTCGGCGGGTAGAGGTATTAGCAGATGCTTCGAGGCTTGAGGCTAGGTTGTTGAAGAGGCTCTTGGTGAAGTTCGGTGTAGTGCATCCATGGCAATGCCGCTTACAGTTTGAGAATTCCCGTTCGAAGCTTATACTGCCCTCCAGTGTGCCGCCTCGCGCAGTGAAGTCAGCTTTATCTCTGGACAGCTTAGAAATTAGAAGAACAGTGGTGCACCCCACATACAACCGGATGGTGGTGGAGGCCGAACCTGTTGGCTAGTGGAGAGCGCCTTTCCTTTCTCTTGAGGCAAGCCCGGCTAGATGACATAGATGCTGTATACGCGGTTGAGAGAGAATGTTTCCGGGATCCCTATCCTCCGGAGCTTCTCAGGCTTCTCCTTCTACTTCCAGGAGTCTTCTTGGTCGTTGTTCATGAGGACAAGGTTATAGGCTACGTTGCCGTTGTCGTGCGGAATAATATGGGGCATGTCTTCTCAGTCGCCGTGGTGGAGAGGTTCAGGCGCCGTGGAATAGGTAGAGCTCTTCTCAAAGAGGCCATAGATGCTCTGAGGAGAAGGGGTATCAAGGACTTCCGACTTGAAGTTCGGGAGAGCAATCATGCTGCTCAGCAGCTCTATAGGAGTCTAGGCTTTAAAGAGGAGGGAAAGATTCCCGGATACTACTCGGATGGGGAAGCCGCTTTAGTCATGAAGCTCAGCTTGCCATAACATCTTCAAAAGTCATCAGCATGACGTCTGCCGGTCTATTGGTCACGTTGCCTACCCTAGCTCCTATGAGCATCTTGATGTTTCTTGAACTGGCTGTCTCGACAAGCCGCTGGGTGATTACTCCATCGAATACAACAGCGTGAACGCCTTCCTCCTTTTGAAGGGTTTCGACGAGATCCCTCACTGCCACCCTCTTCAGCACTTTCCAGTTCTCGTCGAAGAGCAAGGCTTCAAGAGTACCCTTCAGCTCCTCAATGCTGTCCTTCACCGACTTCAACTCCTCCACCGTTTCAAGCTGCTCAGCAGCTGGCATCCTCTCTCCCGCCTTCCACTGCTCCACAGGGACCTTGTTCTTCAAGCACTTTGCGATCTCTTTTCCGGAGAGCTCCTCTACCTCCTTGCCTGGAGGCGCTCTCGCTATGTAGTCCACCTTAGCGACTTGCAGCAGCTCCTTCAAGATCAGCTCTCCGCCTCTATCTCCATCAACAAATGCTATCACAGTCTTCCTCTTGCATAGCTCTCTTACGGTTTCTGGGACGGTGGCCCCTTCCAATGCTATGACATTCCGGTAGCCATACCTGAGCATGTTGATAACGTCTGCTCTCCCCTCTACGACGATTATGGTGTCTGAGCTATCTACATCCGGCCCAGCAGGTAGTCCTTCTGGCCCGTACTTCTGGATCTCTATGGCTCTAACAGCTTTAGCAACCTCCTCGATCATCTCCTTGAGCTCCAGAGAGCTCTCTGACTCCCATCGCCTCAGCAGATCCTTTGCCCTTTCAATAATTTTTTTGCGCTTCTCTTGCCTCACGTCCTCGATGCTCTTTATCGTGATCCTAGCAGCGCATGGGCCAACCTTGTCAACGGTTTCAATGGCAGCTGCGATCAGCGCTGTTTCTACTCTGTCAAGACTGGAGGGGATGATGATCTCCCCTGTAGATTTCCCTCCACGCGACTCCAAATCCACTTGTATGCGCCCTATTCTTCCGCTCTTCTGCAGCTCCCTTAGGTCGAGTTCCTCTCCGAGCAGTCCCTCGGTCTGCCCGAAGATTGCCCCTATGACGTCTGGCTTCTCCACAACGCCGTCAATCTCCACATGAGCTCTAACGATATACTTAGCTGTTGTGGGCGTTCCACCCATGTTAGCATCCCTCCTTCAGTGGTTTGTAATCTTGATGAAAGTTAAGGCATGCAGCCTTAATCTTGATATTACAAGCAACACGTTTTGTTTCTTCTTTAAAAACCTTCCCTATCCCATGGTGGAGGCGAGCTGCTGTACCCCGCTGAATACACTCGGCGTCACCGACAGGGCGGTACGCCCTCCTTCACACCGAGCTCTCTCGCAGCGGGGCTACTGAGCAGCTCGCCTCCACACAACGTCGCTTCACGGCGGTATTTATCCTTCTCCGAGGGCTGCCGCCCTGTGCCGGGGGTGGGTTAAGCTTGCAGTCATCGTCTACGGGAGAGATACTCCCTCTCGTGCAGCCCCGTCGCCCCGGTCTCTAGAAGGCGGCAGCCCTCAATATCATAGCTTAGCCTAGCTTTAATTTGTGCCTATCGAGGCACTCCCTAACCTTCTCGAGCTTTAGCTCCATAGCTGCAACTGGCATGAGAAGCTCCATAGATTCAAGAATCTCTGGCTTCACCTCCCCCATCACTCCTAGCTTCTCGCCGCATATGCCGCACAGTACCTCTGCACACCTCCCCCCTATGAAGCATGAATGCCTAGCTGGGCTGTATCGAGGCGTTAGCCCTAAATTAGCTAGAAGTGCATGCACCACGGCTTGTATGTCCTCGAAGCCCACGCTGTAGTCTGCTATAGCTGCCGCTACACCAAAAGTGGTTACAGGAACCTTGCCTCGAACTTCTACGGAGTCTCCAATCTCAAAGATCTTCTGGGGATACTCCACGTGCTGATTGCGAGATAGGAACATAACCATCTTCGGAATTAGCGAGTTTCTTAAAACTATGTACTCACTGGAGACAGGGTTGGCTATCTCCACCCATGGCTCCTTCGAGAGCTCAACTATCTCCTTGCTGCTCAAGATATAGGTTACCACCTCTTGGAAGCCTAAGCCAGTCATGAGGTCTCTGATCCTTCTAGCCAGCTGCTCCTTCCAGTGCAGTTTGCCAACCGTGAAGATAGGAGGGCTTTCAAGGGGGAGCTGCTCTAACCCCATGCCCATGGCAATATCCTCGACTAAGTCCACTGGATGGAGTATATCAACCCTGTAGGGGGCAACCTCCACCAGCAGTTGGTTCCTGCCAGTTCTTGAAACTCTGTGTCCCATCTTTACAAGGGCTTGTTTCACGGTAGTTAAATCCACGGGAGTTCCCAGCACCTTCTCCACGTAGCCTAAGTTCAGCAATACTCTCTGCCTCTCTATGCTGGGGGTGCGGAGAATCTCTCCTTTCGGTCTATGGATTTTCACTATCTCGAGGATCCTCCCTCTCTCAGCAATGGAAGTTGCGAGGACTTTAACTATATCGTTGAGGCGTAGCTGATTGAAGCCTGTAACGTCTATGAACAAGTTCCTGCTATCCTTAGTCACCCTTGTGTCCTCGCTGTTTATGATTGGTGGCATGGACAGCACTACGCCTTTCGAGTCTCTGAGAACTGGAAACCTCTCAGCTCTCTTCAGCAGATGTCCGTAAAGCTTGCCGACTTCTGTTCTCTCTAAGATCTCCCTTCCATCCATCTTCTCCTCACAGTTCAAGGGAGTAAACACAATCTCCTCCGGGGGAAGAGCTTCATAGTATATCGGCGGGGTAACCTTATCGAGATCGTAGACTCCTATTGATGCCTCCTTCCTCCTCAAGCCATATGTGTGGTGTAGCTTCTCTTGAAGCTGCATTATTTGTGCTACCGCCAACTCATTTAAGGAGACCTCTCTCACAGCGGAGCAGGCTATGGCTGGGCGGACCTGAAGCACGCTCTCCTTGACGAAGACCTCTGTACTCCCCTCGCTAATCGTGAAGGAGCTTGGCTGCATACCTAAGAGCAGCCGAACGGCTCTTGCAATGCCTTCAACGCTAAAGAGATCCGGCCTATCTGAAGTGACCTCCGCCGTTATCTCTCCGTCTTCTACTTTCTCGACCTCTCCCTTCAGACGCTCTATGAAAGATGCTATCTCCTCTACGCTGAGTTCTCTGCCGACAAGCTTGTTGAGTTCCTCGATCTCCATAGTTATTGTGGGCATCTAGAGCACCTCCCACTCCCTCAGTTTCTGAAGATCAAGGGTGTGAAGTTCGCGGATGTCGTTGATCCCGAGCCTTATCATCGCCAACCTGTCAACGCCTATTCCCCAAGCGATTACTGGAAAATCTATGTCTAGCGGCTTCAGAACCTCCGGTCTGAAAAGCCCTGCTCCAAGGCACTCAATCCACCCTAGCTTAGGATGCTTCACAAAGCCCTCTACGCTAGGCTCGGTGAAGGGGAAGTAGCTAGGCTTAAACCTGATGTCTTCAAAGCCTAGACGAAGGGCTATTTCCTTAAGAACTCCAAGTAGGTGCTTTAGTGCGATTCCATGGTCTCCAACTATTCCATCAAGCTGCATGAACTCAAGTGAATGCCTAGCATCTATTACGTCAGGTCTAAACACTTTGCCAAGAGTGAACACCTTAATGGGAGGCGTCTTATGCTCCGCCAAATACCTAACCGATACGGCAGTAGTCTGGCTTCTCAGCACTCTCCTACTGGCGTTCTCAAGCCTCCACTCATACCTCCATCCAAGAGACCCTGTATCTCCTCCGGTTTCGTGAACCTCTTTAACCCTTTCAATCAGAGATGGCGGCGCGTCGATCTTCCTAGAGAGATCTACAACTTGAAAGCTGTCATGCACCTCTCTGGCGGGGTGATTCTGCGCTTGGAAGAGGACATCGAAGTTCCAGAATTCAAATTCCACATAAGGCCCTTCAACTTCCTCAAAGCCCATAGCCATCAAGATGTCCTTCAGCTCGCTCAAAAACTCCACGTACGGGTGCTTCTTGCCCGGATAGAGCTTGGGAGGTTGGCTACTCACATCATACTCTTGAAGGACGACCTCTCTCCATCTACCGGTTCTAATAAGGTCTGAGGTGAGCCTCGTAACTGCTACAAGTGCTTGAGAAAGCGCCTTTCTCCCCTGTTCGGTCATCTTCACCCTAAAGAGCCGTCTTCTAGTCTTCTCAACAAGCTTCCTTCGAAGCAATACCTCTAGCTGCTCTCTCCTCTCCTCAAGCTCTCTGCCCTTAAGCCGTTTCTTCAACAGCTCTCTGAGCAGTTCCTCCTCAGGAGCCCTCCCCTCCGTCACTAAAGAGCAAACAGCTCTTCCATCCTTATCCCTAGCGAAGCTGATCCACCCTCTCTTCTTCGCCCAGCTCACAGCTACAGGGATCTCCTCCTTGCTTAGAACATTCCCACTTAGCTTCGCCAAATCTTCAACTGGCAGAGCTCCCTCCTCTTTAAGGAGCTTAACGAGTCTAGTCTCTGGCAACCCTCTCTCAGCGTACCTTCTACCTTCTTCAGTGAGCGTTACCTCTTCCTCGCTTTCCTCCAAAACCTCAACCAGCTGCTTCTCCTCTAGGAGCCTCGATAGAGGGTGTACAGAGCTAGATGGCAGTGAGAGACTGGCAGCTAGCTCCTCTAAGGTGGCTTCCCCTCCAAGCCTTTCAAGAGCTTCAAGCACATTTCTTTCAGCTTCTCTGAGCACCAACAAGGAGGGCTACACCGAACCCCCTAAGCTCCATATTGCGACAAAAGTTTTTTGGTTAAAGAAGCCTGCCCTCTTCATCTATAATGCCCTGCTTAATCCTAGTCGAGGAGATTGGCTTGCCATCTTCAGCCATGATGAGCGGCACCACCACGATATCCAGTTCACGAAGACCCCTCCCCCTTCTCATCTCGTTGATTTCAAATGCCCTTCGCTTAGTTTCTTCGCTAACAACAATTGCCTCGTATTCAGGGTTGTACACCAGTATATCCAAGCCGTAAACATCGTTGAGGGGCTTGATCTCTACGCGATCTATTACGCCGAGCCTTTCAAAGAACTGCTTAAGCTGCCTATACCTTTCATCATAGCTCTTGCTGAGCTTCTTGCCCAGCCTACTGGCGAGCTCATCCGTAGTCAAGCCCACTAACACTTTCCCCCCGACTTCAAGCGCTTTCTCTAGGAGCACGCGATGCCCCTTATGCAGAAATTCAAAGGTTCCCCCAACTGCCACCCTTCGATATTTCCTTGCTACCTCTTCCTCTCCAGAGGCCTCGCGTAAATCGCGGAGATTATCCATGCTCCTCCACACTTTGCGCATTCTCCTACCTTCTTAAAGACGTAGTCTCCCTCCTTAAACTCCCTCTCCTCACGAAAGCCGCACTTCTCGCATTGAAGCACGGTGACAACAGCTCCTCTAGCCTCCTCAGCCGCCTTCTCCTTCTCATAGGCTCTACGTCCAAGGAAATAGAGCCACCAAGCTGTAAACAAGGTCGCAATGCTGGCCACGGTCAAGAGGTTGCTGATCTCCTCATCCTGGTAGAAGATCGAGAGCATAAAGAGCGCCAGTGAAGCTATGAGGGCAATAAAAGGCGCAGCAAGCAGTGCGTTTCTAGCTCCAGTGCCACTAGACATAAGCATCCCCGCTACTGCCCTATGCCGATAGTGTTGCCAATCCCCGCAACTATGACCACTTCACCTTCTTTAACTCTCTCCGCGACGATCTTCTTAATTCTCTCCACGACCTCATCTGCAGCGTCTACGATCTCCTTCTTCATAGTGGAGAGCGCCTCGTCCAAGCCCATCTTCACTATTATTGCATCGATTGGAATCCCCCACTTCACAGCAGCTTCCTCGATCTTGTACTTCTCGGGGCCGGGATCCCCTATAGCTGCGCCAACCCCCTCCACCACATCTCCAGTCTTCTCGCCCTCAAGCTTCGCGGCTGCATCCACCATGATAATCCTAGCAATCCGCCCTCCATGCTGCTCAACAAGCCTAGCAACAGCCTCACCGGGCTTACCCACACTGCTCCCTGGACCCTCCGCCTTGAGCACAATCACCCTCCTGCCATCCAAGTTGAACTCAGAGGCAACCACCTCCTCAGCCACATACTTCTTCTCCTTCCCATGCATCAGCTTAGCTGCGACCAAGGGGCCAAGTCCATCCCCAATAGGCTCCCCTTTAGAGAACGCCTTCAATGCATTGAAGTAAGCCTCCGCCATCTTCATGATCAAGGGCATCTGCATATCCAGCTGCATTAAAATGAAGAGGCTCCTTGTCTTCTTCCCCAAAATCAAGTAGTGGCGGACAACCCTGAAGATGTAATTAAGCGCTATAGCAGCCTCCATAACTCCCTCAAGGTTATATCGCTGAACCTTTGAGGCATCTCGGGTAATCCCTGTCACAAAGCTTCGAATTCTATCCTTCCTCAAGTTTAAGATGTGCTCAAGACGACGCAACACTCCATACGGATCCTTATCAACTGGCTCAATAGCAAAGAACTCAAGGAAATTGTCTATCGCCTTAACCTTCTCTTCCCCCCCTCCTCCAAGCTGCTTCACTACCTCGAGGAGTCTCTCCCTACCACGCTTAGCTAGGATCTCCAGCTTCACGGCAGCCTTCTCAACATTTCTCTGATAAGTCCAAAGCTGAATCCTCTGGTTAAAGAAGAAGATCAACGCGAAGAGCACGGTAAAC
>JAGHCH010000084.1 GCA_021160575.1 Thermoproteota archaeon
ACTTATGAGCCTCAATGGGTCAATAGACAATGCATTGCAGAAAGCCTCGGTCTCCTCAGCGACTGGTATCTTCTTCTCATAGATCTTCAGCGAAACCCCTGAAGCATAGGCGACCTCAGCTAGACCTCCAAGAATCCCTCCCTCTGTAGCATCGTGCATTGCATGCGCCAGCCGCCTCTCAGCTAAAGTAAGCGCCTCTCCAACTACGCTGATCTTCCTCAGAAAGCGGGCCCCACTCCTTATAAGCCTACTCGGAACACCCTTCTCCTCAAGAAGCTCTCTAAAATCTGTGGCTAGGATAGCCGTTCCCTCAACGCCAGCGGTTTTAGTCATCAAGATCAGATCTCCGGGCTTTGCTCCACCGGTCTGGACAACATGCTCCATGCTCGCCAACCCCATGACAGTCACCGCTGCTAATGGTCTATCAATGCCCCCTGTATACTCGCTATGCCCCCCAACAATAGAGATCCCCAACTCCTTAGCAGCATCATCCATTTGCCCGGTGACTCTATCCAGCATTTCGAGGCTGAAGCTTTCCGGCAAAAAGAGCACTGAGAGCATCCACTTGGGCTTAGCCCCCGTAACGGCAATGTCGTTTGACGCCACATGAACCGCAAGCCATCCAAGGTGCTCGACGGCCCCGCTAATCGGATCTGTGTGCACCACCAACGCCTTTCCATCGCCCAAATCTAGAACAGCTGCATCCTCCCCTATGCTAGGGCCAATAATCACCGATGAATCCCTAGCTCCAAGCCTAGCGAAAATGTAGTTAGCGAGAATTGACGGCGGAATCTTGCCCGGCATAGGTCTCTAGCCCCTCAATAAATGATGAAGCGCACTAAGAGCTGTTTAGGAAGATGGCTGAAAAGCCTTTCCATCGATGCCAGTTCCCCGAAGAATGAATTCCGCGCACATCCACATTGCAACTGAAAACTTACTTCAATTTGGTGACACTTCCTCTATGCCATAGCAGTAGCGGCCCTTCAACTCCGCTTCTATAAGCTTCAATAACTTCCCCTACCACCATGATGTGATCTCCAGCCTCCACCTCCTTCAAAACCTTGCATTCAATTACTACCGCAGCCTCCCTAATGACGGGAGCCTTAATTTTCTTAGCTGAAACAGCCCCCACGCCTGCTCGAGCAAATTTATCAGTATCTCTCCCGGAGAGAGTTCCAAAAACATCCATTACCGCCCGCTCCAAGTCTTCGGAGACCACGTTGATGGCGAACTCCTTGAACTCTCTAATCAACTCCAAGGTGAAGCGCTCTGGGGCAATGGAGACCATCACCAGCGGAGGGCTCCATGAAACCCTAGAAACCCAAGCTGCAGCCATCCCTCCCCTCCTCTTGGGGTTCTCTGGATCTCCAGCTGTCACTACAACTAGGGGGTGAGGTATGTAGTCTAAAGCTGAAATCAAGGGGATAGACATGTTTAACACCTAACTCGGGATGAAATTTTCAGCGCCTACTGCTCTAGATGGAGGATGCTCAATCTTATTAGCGGTGATCTTGCTGAGTAACACATTGTACACAAAACTTAAAAATGTGTATACGATGAATTATCTTGAAACCTCCTAGAGGGTGGAGTCATTGTTAGCTGATCTAGTGGCTGTCTTGGCCTTAGATGCTGCTGCCATCGTACTGCCAGTTTTTGCAGGACTTCTTGCTTTAAAAAAACTGTATTCAAATGAGAAAGCTGCCAAGTATGCTTTCCTTTGTGGAATTAACGAGTCTCCATATCTAAGGGAGAGGCTATATGAGCCATAAAACCCTGCAAGTTCATGTCGCAAGAAGAAAGCTACCTTCAAAGGTAGTTGTTCATGACTATCGGCTGTGCACAGGTTGCAAGCAGTGCATGATTGCATGCGCCTATAGGCACTCTAAGAGCTTTGATTTCCGGTTTTCTATGATAGTGGTTGAGGAGTTCTCCGAAGGGGGAGAATCCTATTTTATCGCTGCTACCTGTATGCAGTGTCCTACCCCATTTTGTGCTGAAGCGTGCCCAAATAATGCTCTCTTGAAGGGTGAAGATGGAGTGGTTAGGGTTGATGAAATTCGCTGCAAGGGCTGCAGCCTATGCCAGTATGCTTGCCCGCTCTCCCATCCCAAGCTTCATCCCGTTCAAGGATACGCTATGAAGTGCGATCTCTGCGATGGTGAGCCGCGCTGCGTCGAAATGTGTTCCTCTGGGGCTCTGAAGTTCATTGAAGTCGAAAAGCTAGTTGAGCTGGAGGATATGTACCGTGTCTAGAAAAACCTCGGCAGTTGTGCATTCCGTGAAAAAGCTGCTTCACGAGGCTTCGAAGCTAACTGTCGTTGATGTATCAAGGGAGACCTTGCAATACCCTTGGCGGAAAGAGATATCGGTGACCCCCGATATTCTTAAGCCAGCTCTTTCTCGCGAAATTAGGCGTGGAGTAGTATACCCCATAAATGGGGAATCTTTGAAACTTAGACAACTATGTGGTTTGAAGCCTGAACCACCGCATGGGCAGTGTAGCAGAAAGGCATTGAAATCAAAGCTTGTCCTGCTTAAGGTTTGTAGAGTTCTTGACGCTCTGGCTCTAAAAGAGGATGGAGGCTTCCTCTACTGATGAAAAGGAGGTATGGTTTCTTTCCGGGCTGCGTCATGCCTGCTAAATGGCCGTGGGCCGAGAAAGCTATTCTACTCACAGCTAAGAGGCTTGGACTGAACTTTGACTACCTAAGAGATACTGTATGCTGTGCTCGGCCAGGAGTTTGGAAGGTTCTTGACAAAAATGGCTGGATTGCTCTGACGTCATACAACCTCGCTTTAGCGAGGGAGCAAGAGGTTGCACTAGTGGATTCATGCAATGGCTGCTGGCTTTCACACTTTGAGGTTAATGAACTTTTAAGGGATAATCCCGCTTTACTGGCTAAAGTTAATGAGTATCTATCAACGATAGGTAAGTTCTATGATGGATCTGTAGAGGTAAAACATTGGCTTCAAATACTGAACGAAGATGTCGGGCTGAAGGAAATTCAAGAGCTTGTCAAAAGACCTTTAAGGTTAAGGGTTGTACGCCATGTTGGTTGTCATGCTAGGAAGCTTGGAGATGATGTTCTGCCGCGCTACTTCGATGAAATCCTCGAAGCACTAGGAGTAGAAATCATCGACACCCCCTATGATAGAATGTGCTGCGGACTCCTACTCTTCCTAGCAGATCCACAAACATCTATCAAAAAGAGGGCTGGTTTAAAGTTAAAGACGGCCAATACACTTGAAGTCGACGCTGTGGTGCTAACATGCTCAGGCTGCTTTGACCAATTTTCGAGAGCTATCACTCTTCTTCGCGAAGAAGGAGATCTACCCGAGAATCCCCCAATTCTACACCTAGCTGAACTGCTTGCCTTAGCCTTTGGCTTCTCTCCAAGCGATTTCGGCATGATCTACAATACTACCGGGAACATTGCAAAGCTTCAAGCAAAGCTGGGGAAGTAGCCATGCTGCGAGAGCAGATTCTTAAACTCTTGAGTGAAGGCTTTGCCCAAGAGATTAAGCACGATGATCATCAGCTTCTAGCGGAAGTTTCCCCTGAGCGCCTCCAAGCTCTAACCGAGCTTTTACTCAAGCGGTTTAACGCAAGGTTATCATACATTACCGCCTCCGATGAGGGAGTTAAGGGCTTTCAAGTGGTGTATATTTTCAGCTTCGGCCATGTAGAAAGGGGAGTCTATTTGGTGGCTAAGGTTTCTGCTCCCCGATTTAATGGAAGAGTTCCTTCCCTCGCATCAACGACTAGACAAGCCATATGGGCTGAGCGAGAAACAATAGAGTTTACTGGCATTACCTTCACCGGAAATCCCGATCCAAGACACCTCTGGCTTCCTTACACGTGGCCAGAATACGACTATCGCAAGGTGCGAATAGGCGCTGAGGAATCTCTTCATGCTGGAAGGGATCTGAGAGCTAGAGTGATACCCATAGGGCCCTATCACCCTGCAACCCTTGAAGGGCAGTACGTTAAACTCTTCATGGAGGGGGATGTCATAGTAGATGCCGATATTAAACTGGGCTTCAACCATCGAGGGGTAAACAGGCTTATAGAGAGAAGAAGCTTCGATCGCGGGGTTTTTGCAGCTGAGAGGGTTTGCGGTATTTGTAGTGGGGCTCATGGACTGACTTACGTAACCGCTGTCGAAAGGCTCTGCGACGTCAAGCCTCCAGAGCGAGCACTCCACATAAGAACACTTCTAGCCGAGCTGAATAGAATTCAAAGCCATCTCCTCTGGCTGGGCGTATTATGTGACATTACAGGCTTCAAGACTGGTTTCATGCTCTCATGGAGCCTACGTGAAAGAATCTTGGACATCATCTCTTTAATAACGAAGTATAGAGTACACTACAACATCT
>JAGHCH010000129.1 GCA_021160575.1 Thermoproteota archaeon
AGGTCACAGTGCCAAGCCCCTTACCCCTAATATGGAGGTGAGCCAACTCCATTTAGGCGTTACCCTCGTCGTCCACATAGAGATCAGTGTGGAGAAGCGGGTATACTATGTTTTTCACCTCTATGAACTCCTTAGTTGAATTTTCCACTCTAACCTTGGTTACGGCCTCCCATAATGCTGGCTCCGGAGGCTCTGCAAACACCTCTGTTCTATAGAACCTGCAGACGATGCCGCTGGCGGGCTTTCCATAGAGGGCATACTTGTAGGGAGAAAAGCCGAAGGAATCAATAAGCTTTCTAGAGTTTCCCTCAACTACGTAGATTCCAACGCTGATGGGAGCTGTAGCATAGACGGTGAGCTTAGAGCGGGGAGCAACTACTATAGGCTTAGTGAGCCTGAGCAGAAGGTGCGTTGAAACCTCCATCTGAATTGAGTGAATAGGATATGCCATGATTCTACAGCTCTTAGTACTTTCAATGATTTTTTCAACGCGATCCTCAGGGAAGCCACCTTCCCTCCGATAGGCTATGAAAACCCTTGACTTCTCAACTATCAATTTGACCCCAGCTTCATGCAATTTAGCAATAATGGCGGGGGATAGCTCTTTCCCGTAGATCACACAACGCACCTCTATGATCACTTCACCTTGCGTTCAAGCCGCCTTCTAAGGGCTATGAAGAGGCTGCCGAAGATCGGGATAGCAACCACCCTTTCGGCGGCATTGATGGCTGTTAGGAGAGACGAAACATCAGCTACGTCCTTAAGCTGGAAGAAGTAGAGAAAGCTGTCCAGCAGCGAAGATGCACTCAAATTTCCAGTGATACCAGCTTTCAGAAGCCAGAAGAAGAGAATGGCTCCAGCCATGAAGCCCAGAGGTCTACGGTAGCTCTCACCATAGTTAGCCAACCACTTGTAAATTGTGAGAACCATGTAGTCGAGAAGATTTCTCTTCCTGCTTACTTTACGCCGGAGTTCCATCTCTCGAATAAAGCACTTTCCAGCGGCTTCAGAGTTTAAGTTGTATTCATAGCACTTGCCCAGCCGCTTGTAGATGAGGCTAACATCCTCAAGAGAACTTGGATAGCGGAGCTGCAGCGCCCTCGATGCAAGGAGCACCCCCTTGGCGCTATCTGCTTGCCGAAGGAAAACAGCTTCATCTAGGGGCGGCGGAGCTTTCCACCCTTTTACCACATACCCTTCAGCTATCCTCTCCCAGCTCAACTCTTGCTGGAGACCAGGAGGAAGCTGCGCTTCAATTAGTAGAGAGTACCTCCTGCGAAGCTCGTCCAGCAGCTCTCCATGAGAAGAGGATAGCACAACTCGTACAGCATCAGCGATATTGCCCATCACGCCTTGGGGGACACCTTCCTCTAGAGGAGAAGCTTTGAGCTCCGAGATGAGATAGTCCACATATAGAGTGAAAGTGAAAGCAGGCTGCTCCTTGAACATCTTAGAGAGAAGAGTTTCAAGACGGGCCTTTAGCAGGGAAGTGGCCTTTTGCCACGCATCATAGTCTGCGCCCTCTATGGGGTGCTCAGTGGTTAGCAGCTTATAGAGCTCATAGAGGACTAGAAGCTTGAACCAGGGATCGGTGTCTATGGAGAGACCTTCAATAACTTGGGAGAGACTCTGATAGTCGCCGCTGCTGAGCTGCTCGAAGGCTTTGGTCAAGGTTCCATAATCTCCTTCACGGTAGAGGCTTTTAGAGATGAAGGCTAGTTCATCGAAGACGGCGAGCTCCTCGCCTCCCCATGAGACCTTCTTTAGAGGAACCTTTGTGAGGTCTGTGTCGAGGAGAGAAATATACCGGAAGTTCACCTCATCAAAAATCACGAGTTCCGGTCTTTCGAAGGCCACATTCTGAAAGACCACTATGTTGGATGGAAGATAGTCCTCTAGACACCGTACCGGTCCATAGGGTACCGAGAACCTCGTTCCAGTGAAATGGGTTCTGCCCTTGAAGGTGGTTAGAGTGAAGTCGGCCTTCATGAGAGTTGCATCACGGAAATAGGCTTCTTCAAAGGAGCAGCTGTTGAAGAGCACCTCCCTCATGAAAGATCCATCAAAGATTGCTTTGCCGAAGGATGAATTAGAGAAGCTCGCCTTTAGGAAAGAGGAGAAGGAGAAGTCGGCGTTCTTGAATGAAGAGTTGGAGAAGTAGATGCTCTGAACAGTAACGTCTCTAAAGTCTAATTCGCCAAAACTCGTGTTGGAGAAGTCGGCATACCCCATCCATGAGCCATAGAAAGATGCCCTGGTGAAACGAGCTCCTTGAAAGTCTGCTTCTTGGAAGAGGGAGTAGGAGAAGTCGGCGTCATCGAAGGAAGCCCCTGAAAGGAAGGCTCTCTGGAAGGTTGAGCCGCTGAAGAAGGATTTTCCGTGGAAGAGGCAGCCCTCCAGCAAGATGTCTTTGTCGAAGACCTTTCCAGAGAGATCTACTTCGGGGAGATGGAAGCCTATAGCAATTAGAGGCTTGTCCTCCTCTATTGCCATCTCCACTATGTCGTAGAACTCATCTCTCAGCTCCTCAGGGTGTTGTCTCCAGAACTCGGGGTCGTGGAAGATGCAGTAGCTACTTCCGTCAACCGTGGGGCGGCGGCAGAAGTAGTACTTGCCTGTTAAATCTTTGACGGCATGTGACCGGTATCTGAAAGCACAGCGTGCCATAGCACACCATCTCTCCTACACCACTTAATAAGGCTTCCAGAGATATAGGTGCCCGTGAGGGGCAGAGAGTTGGAGAAGCCGTTAGTGAGGATTGTCTGCGCCATCTCTGTTGACGGCAAGCTGGCCAGTATTGAAGGATACTCAAGCTTCTCGAGCCAACAAGACAGGGAGAGGCTCTTCAAGTTAAGGGAGGAGGCTGACGCAGTCATCGTGGGAGCTAACACTATCCTGAACGACAACCCCCTTCTAACCTCTAGGGGCAAGCGAAACCCCATTAGAGTGGTGATTGATGGTCAGCTGAAGATACCGCTCAATGCTAGGGTTGTCACCGATAAAAGCGCTTTAACAATCGTGGCTACAACAGCAAAAGCGGAGCAGGGCAAGATTGCAAGGCTCAGAGAGAAGGGAGTTGAGGTTTGGATCCTCGGGGACACCAGAGTAGACTTAAAGAAGCTGATCTCCAAGCTCGCAGCAAGATACGAGTGCAAAGTAATCCAAGTTGAGGGAGGGGGACGGACTAACTGGGAGTTCCTCAAGGAGGGGCTGATAGACGAGCTTCAGCTGACCATAGCGCCCATAATCCTCGGCGGAGAGAGAGCTCCAACACTCGTAGACGGAGAGGGATTCAAAGGACTGGAGGACTGCATAAGGCTTGAGTTAAAGTCCATAGAAACCTTGCGTTCAAGCAGTGAAGCCATATTATCCTTTAGAGTGTTGAAAGGGAAGTAACCCTTAATAAAGGACCAGTCCTCTTGCTTCACCGCAACCGGCGGGTGGGAGCAGCTTCCGCCGTTACCCTCAGATGCGCCTCACTCCAGGATGACGGAGTGAGTAAGGAGGGAAACCCCGCTCGCCCACGGAACGTGGGAGGAGGTGATGCATATTGAATGCTAGGCAACTCTCTTTAACGGCGATTGTTGCTGCTCTCTATGCGACTGGCACTATCGTTTTGGCGCCGATAAGCTTCGCGTTATTCCAGTGCAGGGTTGCTGATAGCTTACTGGCGCTTTCAACGATTTTAGGCTGGCCAGTGATCATCGGGACTACGGTGGGCTGCGCAATTGCCAATGCCTATGGAGGCTTGGGTCCAGTCGATGTAGTTGGAGGGTCTATAGCTAACTTCGCTGCTACAGCTGCTGGGTACTACATCTATAGGCTGAGGTTTCGGGGTGCGCTGATCACGGCTCTCTTGGCTGAGGCGTTGGTGGTGTCAGTGATTGTAGGGGGCTACTTAGCTGTGCTCTTTCAAGTGCCCTTCGAAGTAGGGTTCATCGGAGTGCTTCTAGGGTCGCTTGTCGCCATCGTAGGCTTGGGCTGGCTTCTCATAGCAATCTTCGCCAAGAGAGTTCAGGGCTTAGAGGCTGCCGGGAGAAGTAAGGGGCATAATTGAACACCAAGTCCACTGATCCTCTAGCCTCGGAGAACCAATTGCTTTGCCAGATGCTTAGCAATTGCCATTACTGTCAGCATGGGAGGAGCACCAGGAGCCTTAGGCAATACACTGGCGTCCGCCACGTAGAGCTGGGAGATCTCCGTTTCAAGGTTTTTATCCACTATCTCCCCTAGAGGAGCCGTCCCGCCGGGATGCGCTCCTCTAGGAAAGGTAATTGCCACTTTACTAGTGTCAGCTCCAATTTCCTCGAGAATGTCTATTGCGATGTTGACCCCTTTTTGCAGCAGGCGCTGATCCGCCTTCGTTACTGGCTTATATACTGCTTGCTCCGAGATGACCTCTCCCCTAGAAGTGTCTGCTATCTTCACCATTACGCTCATCACGTCTTCTGGAGGGAGTTTCACGCCTTTGCTGGAGAAATATGGCTGGAGAAATACCGTGTAGTGTGGGGATAGCATGATCTTCGGGAGCTTTACGTAGGCTTGCATGGATACCTCATTAGCAAGAGAGACGCCAAGCAGTGGCGCGCCTACATCGATGAAAATGTCGGTGAAGAGCTTTCTTCCAGCCTCCCTTATGCCCAGAGGACGAAGCAGAAGAGGAGTGCCTATAGCTCCAGCTGAGAGCACCACCTTCTCTGCGTGCACTTCATGCGCAACTCCCTGGTGTTTGAAGAAAATGCCTCTAGCTTGATTATCCTTGACGATTATCTCGACACCCTCTACTTCAGTGAGAATTTTGGCGCCTAGAGAAACAGCCTCTTCAAGGGCCTTCAGCGAAGTCCATTTGGCATTGTTAGGGCATCCTCTAGTGCATCTTCTGCAATTCTTGCACAGCTTCGGGTCTATGAGCTTGGAAGACAATTGAACTTTAAAACCCAGGTTCTCGCATGCCTCAATGAAGAGCTTTGTACCTCTCCCTCTAAAGTTCTCGGGTAGAGGCTGAACTCTAAGCGCGGTAACGAGTTCCCCAACTTCTTGAGTGATATTTAGTCCAAAGCTTCTAAGTTCTTGCAAAAGTACGGGCATGGCGTTTCCAGAGCTGACTAAGCTAGTGCCTCCTAGGGCTTCGACAGCCCATATTTCGACGCCACCCCAGAAGATGCGATACCGCTTATAGGCCTCAGCTTCACGAAGTTCAGGACCCTTCTCCACAACCAGCGTTTTTACGCCATGTCTAGCTAGTTCTAAAGCTAGAATACCTCCAGCGGTTCCGCCTCCCACAATGGCTACGTCAAACCGCATTACATGAACCTCTCAGCTAAGAGTTTCTGGAAATTACACCTTATATTAGATAGTCAGCGAATATAGGGCTGTAGTAGAAATGAATGATCTTTTGCCTCTGCTATCTTGCCCGAAGTGCAAGAGCGATCTAGAGGAGGCAGCTTTCGGATTAATGTGCCGGGGCTGTGGAAGAGTCTATGCTGTGCGTAGGGGTATTCCCAGCTTCATGGCAGAGGAGTGCTTGGCCTCGAGCAATAGGCTTCAACGCATCCTCTACACGCTCTATGCCCCCTCTCTACGACACCTTTGAGGAGAGACTTGCTTGAAGCGTGTGGACTGTGAAATTCACTGAGAAGGAGTTCCGCGAAGCTGTTGTCTCCTCAATGGGTATTGAGCCGGGAGACACCGTTCTGGAGGTTTCAGTGGGCACTGGAGGGAACATCCCGTTCTTCACGAAGTATACGGACGGCATGATAGTTGGGCTGGATATCACGGAGAGTATGCACGACATCTGCAGGGAGAAGATCGAGAGGTTCGGATGGCGTAATGTGAGGCTGGTTCAAGGCTGTGCGGAGTACCATCCCTTCAAGGACCCAGTGTTCGATAGGGTTTTGATTGGAGGGAGCATCAACTACTTCAGCAGCCCAAAGCGGGCTCTCGAGGAGATGGCAAGAGTGGTGAAGCCCGGCTCAAAGGCAGTGGTATACGAGCAAATAACGGCTCTCGATAGAATGCTAGGCAAGACAAGGCTTGACGAGGAGTGGATCCCGAGACAGCTGGAGATCGTTAAGTTCACCCATCTCTTTGAGGGAAAGTTCTACCTCTACGTGTTTGAAAAGAAAGTGTGAGTTGCCAGTGCCGCGATTTCAATCGAGGAGGACAGCTTCCTCCGGGTTTGCGGCGTAGGGAATCGCTGCCAGAGCGCCTATGAAGCCACGTCTGCCAGTGATCTCCCTAAGCTGCACGCCGCAGGTGTGGGCGGTTTCCAAGGCTTCATCGAGAGCCACTATCTGGCGCTTAGCCTTAGCAGCATAATTCTTGAGGGACTGTGGAGGCTGCATGCCTAGGTACATGGCCATAGCGGTGTGCTGTGAAAGAGTGTTTTCCCGGAGCTGCTTGATGAGGAAGCCCTCTAAGGAGGCTATGGCATCTGGCTTGACAGCAAAGGAGACTGCTACACTAACGCAGTTCAGAGTCTTGTGGGGGGCTTTAGGGTATAACTGGACGATTGCATGGTCGATGTAGTGTGCAAGTCCCTCGCTTTCAGCCTTGTAGGCTATTTCATT
The DNA here is from genome assembly GCA_021160575.1 of Thermoproteota archaeon. Lineage (GTDB taxonomy): Archaea > Thermoproteota > Methanomethylicia > Methanomethylicales > JAGHCH01 > JAGHCH01. Next base: position 6,570 of record JAGHCH010000129.1, read on the forward strand.
CATCAATGCCCAAGTTGCACCCTCTTCAGCTGAATCGGTGTCATCGACTCCTACGACGAGCTTGTAGTGGAGGGGTAGCCAGATGGAAGCCCTTCCAAGCTTTCTACCGCCACCCCATTCGTGAACCTCAACCTTAACTGGCCCACTGGCTAGTGCTCTGCTGTAGGCAGCTGCCACTCCAGCTCCAGCCAAGCCGGAGTAGGTGATCTTCACGTAGCCGCCTTCCACTTCAGCGGACTCTATAGCTGCTGGCGAAGTAGTGGAGGAGAGCTTAACTCTAGAGGAGCCCATCTTGAGGAGGTAGTGTATTCGAACTCCCTCTCTCCTAGAGGAGATCACCAAGGGGCTGTTCTTCGTGTAGTGGTGGTGTGCCCAAGCTGCTCCTCCAATACATCGCCCCCTCGCATGTTCCTCCACCAGCTCTATTAGTTGATGTCTTTCATCAACCATAGCCACCACTCTGCTATAAGGGGAAATCCAAGCCTTGGAGGCAAGGAGCTTGCGGAGTTCCTCAGGGGTGTAAGTAGCCACAGCTTACCCCACCCTCACCGATAGATTGGAACTCTATCTTCTGGTGGAGTGAACAACTCCACGAGAATGGGCTCTTCGACGTTCTTCAAGCTGCGTGGATCAAGAGCTTCAGGGGCTTCAACTTGCACCGCTTTTAGCCCTATGGCTTCAGCTACCTTGGCAACTGACTGCTCTTTGAACTCGACTGCATAGATCTTCTTGAACAGCTGCTCCTGAGCCTGCCTTATGAGCCCATATCCACGATTGTTGAAGACGTATATCACCATGGGGAGCTTAAGATCTCTCAGAACTAAGAGATTTTGAAGCGAAGTGTAAAGACCTCCATCCCCCATGACTGCGACTAGCTCGTCTTCTGATTGGGCGAGCTTGGCACCTATAGCGGCGGGAAGGGCGAAGCCCATGGTCGCCATTCCATGCGAGAAGATCAACTTGAGTGGTTTCAGCGCTTTGATGGCGTAGAGCAGCCATATGGTGTGCTGCCCGATGTCCAAGACGAATGTTGAATCACTGTGCATACTAGCTATGGCTTTGGCGAATCTCATGGAGAGGGAATCTACCCGAGGATAGGTTTGCCGCCCTCCTTGGATCCACGGCTGCTTAGACTGAGGATTAAGCTGCAGCAAGGCCTCCAAGAAGTCTCGAGCATCTGCCTGTATAAAGCGATCTGCATAGTTTTCGTTGAAATGCCGAGGCTCTATGTCCACTTGCAAGAGGCGGAAGGGCTTTTTGAAGCGCATGGTTAGAGGAGAGAGGCTGCATCCGAGAGCCAATACGAAGTCGCTTTCATTCATGGCTCTGTTAGCTTCATGGGAGCCTCTAATCCCCGTTGGTCCTAGGCATAAGAGATGTTCCTCGGGAATCGCCCCTCTAGCTGCGAGGGTTGTCGCTACGGGAATGCGGAGATGTTCAGCTGCCTTGACAAGCAGGGATTCAGCTCTAGCGTGAAGCACTCCCCTCCCAGCTAGGATAAGAGGCTTGGTGGCTGAAAGGAGGAGGTTTGCTACCTCCTCGATGGAGAACTTTGGAGGTTCAGCGCGGAATGGCGAGGCAGGCTTCCCTGCTTTAGAGAAAGCTGTTTGGCTATCCTCTGGAAAGGAGAGATGCACTGGACCCGGACATCCGCTAATAGCTTCTCGATGGGCATTAATGACTACTGAATATGCTTCATCAGCGCTTGAAATCAGGGTGCTTTTCTTGGTAATCGGCTGGAAGAAAGTGTGCATCTCAAAATACTCTGGGGAAGCGGGGTGAGCCCTCTTAGAGGGCAGCTGTCCGGTGAATGCGAGGACTGGCGAGTGATCCTTGTAAGCCGTAGCGATGCCCAGCGTTAACCCCATGGCTCCTGGACCAGAAGTGGCAATACATACTCCGACTTTTCCAGAGGCTCTTGCGTAGCCATCGGCTGCGTGCGCTGCGGAGCGCTCATCATACATGGAGATGTGGTCTATTCGCGAGTTTGAGAGGGCATCGTAAAATGGTAGAATCCATCTGCCTGGGAGCCCGAAGACATGCTTTACACCGAGCTCCTCTAAGGCTTGAACAGCTGCATCCGCTCCCCGTAGACCTGTCACCGCGATTCACCCTCCAAGATGGAAAGCACAGCCTCCGTGAACTGGCTGGTTGAAGCTGCACCGCCCAAATCTCGAGTCTTCACGCCCCGAAGAAGTGCTGCGCGAACTGCTTGTTCCACTTTGCGGTGCTCTGGAAGACCAAGCCACTCTAGCATCATAGCTGCTGATAAGATGGCGGCTATCGGGTTTGCCGCATTCTTCCCAGCGATGTCTGGCGCTGAGCCGTGGGCGGGGGAGAAGATAGCGTACTTGTCGCCTAGGTTAGCTGTGGGAGAAACTCCGGGCCCACCTATCAAGCCGTAGCCTAAGCTAGAGAGGATATCTCCGAAGAGATTTGTCGTCAAAATGACATCAAAGCGCTGAGGAGCCATAGCCATCTGCATGGCAGCGGTGTCTACATGCATTTCCTCAAAGAGGATGCTTGGATACCTTGAAGCTACCTGCTGACAGACTGCTAGAAAGAGGCCATGCGCCCTTCTCAGCACATTCGCCTTGTGCACAACTGTGACCTTCGAGCGCCCTTTTTGCAAGGCGTAATTGAAAGCAAACTCAGCTAATCTACGCGTGTTTCTCTCGGAGAATACGGCTACCGCTCTACACTCACCATTGAACTTCTCCTCTAAGCCCACATAAATATCCTCTAGATTTTCCCGTACAACCACGATATCCACATCTCTGTGCACCGCCTTCACAGCTGGAAGGCTTCGTATCGGCCGTAAGTTGACGTAAAGGTCAAGTTCTCTTCTAAGGGTGAGAACTGGACTCCGATATCCTTGAACCGAGGGAGGAGGAGACTGCACCGGCCCCATGAGAACAACTCCTATCTCTTTTATGGCTTCCACATCGTCATCCGAGATAGCCTCCCCAGTCTTCCTCATCTTACAGTAACCAAGATCAAAGAACTCGAACTTCAAATCGAGGTGTAGGTGCTCGAGAATCTTCACGGCAGCTCCTATAACTTCGGGGCCGACGCCGTCTCCAGGAATTACAGCTACTCGTCTAGTCACCTCTAATCTTCCTCTTGAAGTATTCCACTAAACCTCCATGAGCCAGAATTTCTCTCATGAAGACGGGGTAGGGCTTGATTTGGAGAATGCCGCGGGGAGTAGATACAACGCCCTTCTCGAGGTCGATTTCAATGAGGTCTCCAGTTTCGACGGCCTTTGAAATTCCCGGGCACTCCACAGCGGGCAGCCCATTGTTGATGGCATTTCTGAAGAAAATCCAGCCAAAGGACTCGGCAACCACCGCGGCTATGCCAGCGAGCTTTATTGCGAGAGCTGCCTGCTCCCTGCTGGAGCCACAGCCGAAGTTCCTTCCAGCTACAATGATATCGCCGGGCTGTACCTTCTTGGAAAACTCGGGATCTATCCCCTCCATGACATGCTGAGGCCACACGGAGGAGTCGAAGGTTCTCAAATAACGGGCGGGTATAATAACATCGGTGTTGACGTCATCACCAAACTTCCACACCTTGCCTCTAATCTTCATGGCAGATACCTCCTGGGATCAGCTATCCTTCCTTCCACCGCGCTGGCAGCAGCAGTGGCTGGCGAAGCTAAATAGATTCGTGCCTTTTTACTGCCCATTCTTCCAACAAAGTTTCGGTTAGCTGTAGAGACCGCAACTTCTCCATCAGCTAGAACGCCCATGTGGAGGCCTAGGCATGGACCGCATCCCGGGACGCCTATCATGGCGCCAGCCTTTAGCAGCTCTTCAATAATGCCCTCCCTCAGAGCTTGCAAGTAGACTTCTCTTGAAGCGGGAACAACTACTAGCCGCACGCCTTCAGCAACGCGCCTCTCCTTAAGTATCGCAGCCGCAACTCGTAGGTCTTCAATCCTGCCATTAGTGCACGACCCTATGAAGACCTCGTCAACCGGGGTTCCCTCCACATCAGCTACGGGCTTGACGTTATCTACCGTGCTGGGAGCGGCGACCATGGGCTCCACTTCACTGCAGTCAACTTCAACTACTTCATCTGCCGCTCCCTCATCGGTTGAGGAAGTAAAGTCGGCATGCGCCCCTCGACTTCTTAAGAACTTGAGCACATCTTCATTAACCGGACAGAACCCAGAAATTGCTCCCAACTCTACAGCCATGTTGCAGAGTGTCATCCTATCAGCCACGGAGAAACTGGCTAGTGCAGGACCACTAAACTCTAGGGTTTTGCCTAGGGCGCCGCTGGCTGACAGCCTTCCAGCGATGTACAGTATAAGATCCTTGGAGTACACGCCTCTGCTCAAGCTTCCCTTCATCTTTACTTGAAGGGTTTCGGGTACCTTAAACCACAGGGTGCTGGTGGCTAGGGCGTAGGACATGTCGGTGGCGCCTATTCCAGTGGCGAAGGCTGCAAAGGCACCGAGGGTGCATGTATGAGAATCTGCCCCAATGATTATCTGCCCCGGCTTCACGTGGCCTTTCTCAGGCACTACTTGGTGGCAAATCCCCTCGCCCAAATCGTAGAGGTACTTAATTCGCAGCTTCGAAGCCCATTTCCGCACGTAGCGCTGCAAGTCGGCTACTTGATCGTTGTGAGGAGGAGCTGAGTGATCAAAAACTATGACTGTGCGCTCTGGATGGGGAATGGAGGTGACTTCCATCTCTTCGACGAGGTGTTTGAGAACTAGGGGGCCAGTTCCATCGTGGAAGTACATCAAGTCAACTGGAGCTTCAACGAAGTCTCCAGCTTCAACTCTTCTTCCAAGAGTTCTTGCAAAGATTTTCTCGACGGCAGTGCTCATTGAATTGTTGCCACCTCCCTTAGAGCCAGCATAGTTAGCTGCTCCTCAGTTAAATACCCCTTGGAGATCTTCTTCACCCCATCAAGCAGCACTCGGCTTTCAGCTTCTGAAAGCACTATTCCTTTTCGCTTCAAAATCTCGCGAATGCCAGTTATGCCGGAGTGCTTTCCAAAGACTATTGCCCTCCTATTTCCTACAAGGGAGGGGTCATAGGGCTCATAGGTGTATGGCTCCTTCAACACGGCGGCTACATGTATCCCGGATTCATGCTTGAAGGCATGCTCCCCTACAATTGGTTTGAAAGGATCTCTCTTCACTCCGGAGAGAGCGGCCACCATATCTGAGAGCGGCTTAAGCAGGTGTAGTTTGAAGCCCAAATCAACGCCATAGAGGCAGTAGAGAGCAGTGACCACCTCCTCCAGCGCCGCGTTGCCGCAGCGCTCGCCTATACCGTTAACTGTCACCGAGATAGCATCAACGCCAGCTTCATAGGCAGCTAGGCTGTTGGCGGTTGCCAGTCCGAAGTCATTGTGACAGTGGACGGAAAGCTTGACCTTGAGTTTCTGTTTGAGCAAACTTACCAAGCGGTGCATTCCAGTAGGGGTAATGCAGCCAGCAGTGTCTGCTATTCCAGCGCGATCAACGGAGACCTCTTCAGCATGTTTGAAGAGCCTATAGAGCCTAGTGAGTGGTGTCCGAGTTGCATCTTCAGCGCTTAGCTGCACGAAGAGCCCGTGATCCTTGGCGTACTCTACAGCATCTAACGCCAGCTCGATAGCTCTGCTAACGGGCATCTTCAGTTTATACTTGAGGTGAAGTGGTGATAGAGCTATAAACACAATTACGCCGTCAACGTCACATGAGAGAGCCTCATCTATGTCACTCTTCATCGAGCGGGCAAGACAAAGAACCTCTGCATTCAAGCCTTCACTGGCAATTGCTCTTACAGCCTGCCACTCCTCCTTAGACACCACAGGGAAACCCGCTTCAATTTGAGGGACGCCCAGCTCATCCAGCATACGAGCGATTTTCAGCTTAGCTTCAACTGCAAAGGATACGCCGGGGGTTTGCTCACCATCTCTGAGAGTAGTATCGTATATCACTACGTGGCGTGCTCTGCTCTGACCAGAGCTGTTGTAGGGGCTGGTGGCACATGGGGGAATATTTTTACGGATTTTTCGTCACCGAAATTTTCGTAAGAAAATTCACTCTAAAAAGGCTTCCGGAGTTACTCAGCTCTCAGGGCAAGAGCGCTTGCCAAGGCTATAGCCTCCACATAGCTCTCTCGACTGCGAGAGGTATCAACCACTGCGTGAGAAGTTGTCAGCACAGGGGCGCCGTAGCTGGTCCAGCCAGCCACCAGGGAGAGGGAGCGGAAAAGAAGGTTGCCTATTATCCCGTTAGGAGCAACCACGATATTGGCTCCCCTTCTTAAGGCTTCCTCTAGAAGTATCCCTGGATGGAAGACCTCCACATCCATCTTCCGGAGACAACTTGCTAGAAATTCACCTTCAGCCAGCATCTTATCAACTTCAGGGATTCTACCTAGGTCTTCAAGCCTTCCGCCGGAGAGAACTGCTATGAAGGGCTTGCACTCGAGCATCTGCATGAAGCGAACAGCCAGCTTGGCGAATTCAAGCCTCTCGTTCAGGGAGGAGCCCTCATCTATGCCAACTGGACCTAAGAGGAGGAGCTCACCCTCTGGTGTTTCTAGAAGGGAGCCTCTGAGAATTTCGTCCACGAGGAGAAGCTCCTTAACGGCATTAAGAAAGGGCTTTGCGGCAAGGCAGCCTCGCACACATGCATCTACTTTCTCCTCGACGAGGAGAAGGAGGAGATCTCTTCCAGGATTTCTGGAGACTCTCACCTCGACATCGGCTGGAGGGGGAGTTTCCACGTCGGTAATAACCGTGACTACAGCATAGCCTAGCTGTTGGGCTTCGCTGGCTGAGACTAAAACTCTCTGCAGCTCCTCCTTTCCAGAGGCTCCTATAGCCACCTTAGCTCTTTTTGCGCATGCTAGGGATGATATCTTGAAGTGCAAGGTGCAGCACTCCCTTGGCAGTGGGGGATTTAGAAGTTTTTACAGCGAGGGTAGAAATAGGTTACCTTAACGAACTGCAGACCGGACAATTCGGATTACGCGAGATCTTGATCAAATCAAACCTTGCATACTCGGCGTCGAAGAGAAGGAGCCTAGATTTGAGAGGTTCACCTATTCCGGTGATGAGCTTTATCGCTTCAAGGACTTGTATGGAGCCAATAACCCCGGCTACCGCCCCAACAACTGGAAATCGCCTTCTCTTGACAGAGAGAGGGAGTATGCAGCGAAGACAGGGAGTTTCTCCGGGGATGACTGTGGTGACTTGCCCATAAAGCTCCTCTATGGCGCCGTGGATTAGGGGCTTGCCTTCAGCAACGCAAGCTTCATTGAGAATTTGTCTTGCCTCAACGGTGTCAAGGGCGTCTATGACTAAGTCGACGTCTTTGACCAGTGATCTAGCATTATCCCTAGTAAGAGGCTTATTCACTGCATCAATTTCAACCTTTGAATTCAAGGATTTTAACTTCTCTTCAGCTGAGGCGGTTTTCCATTTGCCTAAGTCGGTCTCCCAATGGAGAATCTGCCTATTGAGGTTGCTTAGCTCTACTTTGTCACTGTCCACTATGCGGATGAAACCTACACCAGCAGCTACAAGGTAGAAGAGTACAGGTGAGCCTAATCCTCCAGCTCCCACGACTAGCACTCGCGAGTTGAGAAGCTTCAGCTGTCCTTCCACTCCTAGCTTCTTGAGCATGATCTGTCTGTCATATCGCACTAAGTCCTCGGGAGATAGGCTGGAGGACAAGAAGCATTACACCTTCACTTGTACTTCTTAAGGAGCCGCATCGCCTCCTCAGCAGCTTTTTTCCCTGAAAGGAACATTCCTCCGAAGATGGGACCCATCCTTGGAGAACCGAACACCGCGTTGGCTGCCATCCCGGTTACAATGAGCCCTGGGTAAACTTCTCTAGTGTTTTCGACCACGGCTCTCTCTCCAGCCTCAGCCCACATAGGGAGCTCTCCAACGACCCCACCGGTATCGGTGGGGAGCACTGCTCTAGGAAGCTTATCCACAAGTTTTCGGGCTATGCTGGCCTCATGTCCAGAAGCGTCGATGACCACTCTCGACCTCACAGTTACAGGATCTACGTGTAGCTCGGCTAGCTCTACGGCGCTCCAGTTAATAACTAGCCCGCAGACCCGGTAGCCGTCGTTGTAGGGTCTTATCACCACATCCTCAACGCTAAAGCCTATCCAGATCTTAGCTCCAGCGGATAAAGCAGCCATGGTGCATTTCACCACGGACTCAACGGAATCTGCCACATAGTAGTCCTCCGCAGCTTTTCTCAGCGAAACACCCATCTCCTCTGCAACTTGCTTTGCAGCCTCTTGCACCACTATCCTTGGGAAGAGAATGCCTCCGCTCCACATACCGCCTCCAACGTAGAGGTTACGCTCGAAGATTGCGACGTTAACCCCGGATCTTGCAAGATAGTAAGCGGCTGTAACACCAGAGGGACCGGCACCTACGATGGCTACGTCAAGGTCAAGGCTCTTGGAGAAGTCCTCTTTGAAGGCATCTAGTATAAGCTTCGTGATCAAAACTTCATCTAATTCAGGCATCAAGAATCACCTCTCTAGGGGGCATGCACTCATCACGCCGTGAAGTAATGTGTAATATCCACACAGTTTATGCCCTTCTTACTGCTGGAGGTACTGCTCAGCTTTCCGGCAGATCTCGCAGAAGAAGTCTTTTATTTCTTCCCCTTTGACTAGCTTGCTTGCGAGCTCGTCGATCATCTTCATCAGCTCCTCATCTTCTCTTATGAATCTCAGGACTTTCATGCCCCTTTTCGACTGAAGATAGTGGCTAATGGCTGGCTGTGTTGTGCCCAGCAGCTCCGCTGCACGCACTTGAGTGAGCCTATACTTTTCAATCAGCATTGAAGCAACCAAGGCTCTCACTGCTGGAACTAAATAGCGAGAGGCGTAGTCGCACCGGAGTTTGAGCAGAAGCCCCCCTCCGGGTATTATAAGACCGTTATGTTGCTTATCAGCTTTCTCTTTGAGGAGCAAGGCATATCATGCAATGAACTCCAAAACTATAGCGAAGCGGTGGTGAATTGATGCCTCATTCCTATGAACTTTTAAAGCGAGAAATAATTGATGAAAAGCTGTGCACGCTCTGTGGAGCTTGTGAAGCCGCTTGTCCCACTGGGGCGCTCTCCGTTACTGAGCAAGGGCATAAGCAACTCTTTGACTGCAGCACCGTGATAGACCACTGCGACATCTGCTATAGTGTCTGCCCTCACACAGGGGAGCTTCTCGAGGAGGTTTATAGGGAATATGTGAAAGCAGCCCCTCAAGTCCTTGAAGGAGTAGGTAGATATCACAAAATTGTGGCAGCTAGAAGCGAGTTTGCAGACATCAGGGATCTAACCAAGGGAGGCGGAGTGGCTACCACCTTGTTGGTCTGTGCTATTGAAAATCGCCTTGTAGATACGGTGGCTGCCTCTGAGACAGAGGAGGTTGAAAGCGTTCAGGTTCCCTTGAAGTGGAAGATCCCCATAGTGCCAGACTATTTGCCCTCCATGCTTGAAGTCAGGTTTCACCCGGCGGCTGTGGCTAGAGCATACGGCTATGCTGTGTATGGCTATGAGAAAGCTAAGATAGCATTTATCGGCATTCCATGCCACATGACGGCTTTGAGGAAGCTTGTTGCATGGAAGCATAGAATTGCTGAGAACCTTAAGTTAGCGATAGGGCTCTTCTGCCTCTGGACCTTCTCCACTCACAGAGTGCTAGATGGCATCCTCAAGGAGCTTGGCATCACTCGAGAGGCTATCAAGAGAGTGGAGGTGAAGAAGGACGTCATCTTCCATACGAGGGAGAAGACCCTCGAAGTTCCTTTAGAGAAAATTTGGGCGAGGGTGTTGGAGGGCTGTAAGCTCTGCGCCGATTTCACAGCTAGCCTCGCTGATATCTCGGTTGGATGGACACACCCCTTGCCTAGGGATTGGTCCCTCGTGATCATAAGGTCGGAGGTCGGCGAGAAGCTGGTGCAAATGGCTGTAGAGCAGGGATTCATTCAAGTGAGAGAAGTGGAGCAAGAGGTTCTCAATGAGTTAAAGAGGGAGGCTTTAAAAAAGATTGAGCTAGCAGAGCGAGAGGTGAAAAGAAGACTTCAAGCAGATGAGAAGCTACACTCAGCTTTCAGCCACATGAAAAACGTGCTCACAGAATAGGTAGAAAGCATGGTGGAGACGCCTTTTCGTCTGCTTCATTATAACTCTGGTAAATGCTATGACACTATGCTTTTACAGCTCAGAGACCATGCATTGTGGCTCAGCCGGGGATAACTTCTTCATCTAACATCCGCAAGGGGAACTAGTTAACACCTCATCGCCGAGAACCATTGTGGGGTTCCCGCCTATTTAAGTAGCACTCTGGGCTTCAGCTTGAGAAAGATGTTAGGGCTATTGCTGCTATCAGTAGTGCTCCTCCTAGAGCTTCGATGGATGTGAAGGTGTCGCCTAGGAACATTACCGAAAGGAGAATGGCTACGAGGATCTCCACTAGAAGGAGTATTGCTGAAGTGGTAGCTGGCAGTACTTCGAGCCCCTTCATCCACAGAATGAAGGCTAGAATAGTGCAGGGAACTGCGGTGTAAAAGAGAATGGTTATCGAAGCGATGTTGACAGCTAATTTCATGGGCTGAGCCAAGAGGGGAGCTGGTAGAAGGAACACTGCTGTTGAAATGATGACCGCGAAGTTGAGGTCTATAGGAGAGCAGCCTTGCTCGCACAGAGCCCTCTTTACCAAGATGAAAAAGAAACCCCAAGACGCGCCAGCTCCCAAAACTAGGAGGTCGCCAAGGACGTCTCCCAGGAGGAGGGATTCAATGTTTCCTCTCGTTGTTAGAAGAAATACTCCCAAGATGCTTAGTGCTACAGCTGCCACTTTCAGCTTGGTGATCTCTTCCTTAAGTATGAGGTAAGAGAGTACTGCTACGAAGACTACATGCATGTTTACTAAAAGCGACGCCTTGCTGGCCGTGGTTAAATTCATGCCCAGGTTTTGAAGAAGAAAGCCAGCTGTGTTGAAGGCTGCTAGAAGCCATGTGGAGGGGCAGAGCAGTAAGCTCAGAGGACTGCGATATTTGATGAGAAAGGGGAGTAGCAGCACAGCGGCTAGTAGAAGGCGGAGCTGGGAGAAGGTGAGGGGATCTATGAAGAAGAGCCCCATCTTAATTGCTGGAAAGGAGGAGCCCCAGATGAAGGCAGCCGCTAAGGTGACTGTAACGGCTGTCGCCCTGTCCAATGGAAGTCGCGCTCCCGGCAACTCGTCTACTTACGAGGAGTATAGGAGGCTTTAAAGATTGGCACTCTGAAAGAGTAGTGGGAATTCCTTCAGAGGAGTTGAGGCAAGCTGCTGAAGGCTAGAAGAGTGCTGGTAACTGGAGGAGCTGGCTTCATAGGGAGCCACTTGGTGGACAAGCTGATGTCTGAGGGAGGACAAGTAGTTGTAGTGGATAACTTCTCCTCTGGCAGCTTGCGCAATGTGGAGCGTTGGCTTGGGAGCCCCAGGTTTAAGGTGATTGCCTCAGATTTAAAGGTTGAGAGCTTAGAGCTTCGAGAGCACTTTCGAGATGTGGAGGCGGTCTTACACTTTGCTGCAAACCCGGAGGTGAGAATTTCAGCTGCCGAGCCTAGAGTGCACTTCAACGAGAACTTGGTAGCTACCTTTAACGTCCTTGAAACCATGAGAAGAAGGGATGTACCATGGATGGTGTTCGCTAGCAGTAGCACAGTGTACGGGGAGCCGAAAACCATTCCCACCCCCGAGAGCTACCCCACAGAGCCCATTTCAGTGTATGGCACGGTGAAGCTGGCTGCTGAGGAGCTGATTAAAACGTATGTGCGGCTCTACGGATTACATGCCTTGATCTTGAGGTATGCTAATATCATAGGGTCACGAAGCACGCATGGAGTCATAGTGGATTTCATCAGGAAGCTGAGGGAAAATCCTAGTGTTCTTGAGATCTTGGGGGACGGCACACAGAGGAAGAGCTACATGCACATAAGTGATGCAATAGATGCCACAGTGCACCTCTATTTGTGGGCGTTGAAGGAGAAGGCGAGTTGCGAGGTCTTTAATGTTGGAAACGAGGACTGGGTGACGGTGGTGGAGATAGCAGACATAGTTTCGGGAGCAATGGGGCTTAAGCCAAAGTATGTGTTTAAGCCCATGACTCCTGATGGCAGAGGATGGCCAGGTGATGTAAAGTTTATGCTGCTCGATATCTCCAAGTTGAAGAGCACTGGCTGGGCTCCCCAGATGAATTCTCGGAGAGCTGTAGAGAAAGCTGTGGGAGAGCTGCTGAAGGAGGTTTAGCTTGGGTCTTGGCTAAGAGAGTGTTGATCATCGCCAGTGGCGGGGGGCATACAGGGTTTGCTGCTGCGTTAGCTCAGAGGCTTCAAGGCAAGGCGGAGATGCTCTTCATCATCCCTAAGGGGGATCAGTGGTCTAGGATGAAGATAGAGCCCTTTGGAGAAGTTGTCGAGGTTACCAAGGGGAGAGGGCCTAAAGACCCTTTATGGCTCTTTGCGGCTCGCTTGATAAAGGCATCCTTTGAGAGCTTTGTTAAGGTGCCCAGCAAATTCGAGGTAATAGTGAGCACGGGGAGCAATCACAGCATCATGCCAGCTCTAGCCGGGAAGCTGAAGGGTATGAAACTGGTCAACATAGAGTCTGGAGATAGATTTGTAAAGCCCGGGAGAGCTGTCCGCGTTCTTACCCCTTTCTCAGACCTCATAGCTCTGCAGTGGCCAGAGCAGTTGAGGATACTTCCTAAGGGGAAGGTTTTCGGCCCCATCGTTGAATACCCGGAGTATGAGCCATACGATGGCGGCTACATCTTGGTGGCTGCGGGGACTTATGGGCATAGGCCGCTGGTTGAAGCTGTGAATGAAATTAATTGGGAGAGAGTGGTGATGCAGATTGGTCCACTCAGCCCGGAGGAGTATAGAAGAAGACATCCTTCATGGACTGTCTTCCAATTTGACCCTGACTTTGGGAGATGGCTTGCCGGAGCGAAAGTGGTGATTTCTCATCCAAGTAAGACGGTGATAGATGCAGCGGTGGCATATCGCAAGCCAGTGGTTATAGCGCCCAATCCAGAATGGAGGTTGGCTGCTGGTGTTGAAGATGGAAGAATTCTCGCAGAGAAGCTGAATGGAGTTCTGGTGGAGGAGATCACCCCTCAGAACTTAACGGATGCTGTAGAGAAGGTGGCGGAGAGAAAACCCCCGGAGTACCCTGATGGTGCGCAGAAACTGGCTGAGGAGATTTTGAGGAGATTATGATAAGGCCTTAGAACAGCGTGGAGATCGTGTTTGCTACGAAGAGAACTCCTATGAGAAACAGTATCGTTGCTAATGCCGTGAGAAAAGCCCTCCTAGGCACTCTCTTGTTCACTTTATAGCCTAGGTAGGTTCCCGGAATAGCTCCTATTAAGAGGAGGAGTACCATGAAGAGGTTAACGGTTCCTAGAGAGACATGTAGCAACGCAGCAATGGTAGTTATGATGAAGCTGTAAGCGAGGTCAGTACCTACTAGGCGCTGCGGAGATGACATGAGGTAAATGAGAAATGCCATGACCAGCGTTCCACTTCCCACTGAGGTAAAGAATACGAGGAGGCCCACTATGAATCCTATGATTAAGAGTCCTGCCCTCTGTTGACTATTAGTGAGGTTGACTTCGAGGGATTTGCTGGAGAAGTGAAGGCGGTGGAGATAGATGAGAGAAAGTACTACTAGCACAGCTCCTAGCAGAAGCTTGATTATGGAGTTGATATAAGAGAAGCCTACTGCTTCCTTAATTCTCAGGAATACTCCATAGGAGATCGCCACAGCTGGCAGGCTGCCCAGCAGCAGCAACCACACAGTGCGATAGTGAATCTCCCCCTTCTTTCCATATAGAGCCGTTGCTAAGGCTTTTGAGGTGCTTGAGAACACCAGGTCGGAGCCCACGGCATAGATGGGAGGTATTCCAGCTAAGATGAGGAGGGGGGTCATTATGACCCCCGCTCCTACTCCTACGGCGCTCACTAAGAAGCCGACGATGAAGCCGAGAGGTATGAAGAAAAGCAAAGGGGACCTCCTCGGCAGGGATCAGAGGTAGCCTAGTTCAACCAGCTTGCGGTAAACTGTATCTACACACTCCTTCAAGCTTTGACGCTCTGTATCGACCACCACTTCTGGGCTGAGTGGCTCCTCGTAGGGGTCTTGGATGCCAGTCATATCCTTGATCTCGCCAGCCAACGCCCTCTTGTAGAGTCCCTTGGGATCTCTCTTGATGCATGTTTCAAGGGAGCATTTGACGTAGACCTCCACGAAGTCTCCTATGAGCTTCCTCGCATAGTCTCTGACAGATCTATAGGGAGATACCAAAGAAACCAGCACTGCGACACCATGCTTGGCTAGAAGCTTGCTGACGTGAGCAACTCTCTTGATGTGCCTCTCCCTATCTTCCCTTGAGAAGCCAGCTTCTGGGCTAAGCCACTTCCGCACTTCGTCGCCGTCTAGGATCTCCGTTGGGATGCCTTTCGCAGCGAGCCGTTTCTCGAGTTCTCTGGCTATAGCAGTCTTTCCAGACCCTGGAAGACCAGTAAACCAGACTACGAATCCCTTTCTCACGGCCTTCACTCTCCTAGGAGACCTGGGAAAGAGGTCTTCCTTCCAGGTCTTCTGGCACCTCCAATCCTAGGAGCTTCAGAATTGTAGGCGCGATGTCCAAGATGCTGATCTCTGAGAGCTCCATCTTGGGCAGCGAGCCCTCCATATCAGTTACTGCGAAAACGCCGTGGAAGGAGTGCACTGCATCGTCTGGCCCTTTATCGTTTTCGGGTAGGTATATGGAGGGGTGCCCTACAGTGCCAGCGGATCTCCAGTAGAGGTCGTCGAAGTACACCATGAGATCTGGCGGATCCCCGTTGAGAACCGGATAAATTTCCTCGGGCTTCAACACTATGTTCTTCATTGGCCTACCCTGCTCATCGCAGATCCCCTTAATGCGGTCAGCGATCTCGTCTCTCATGGACTCATAATCTTCGGGGGGGATTACTCCTTTAGGCTCCCTTCCCTTCACGTTGAGGAATATTCTAGCATAGTAGCCTCCCCAGCCCCAGGCAATAGTCTTCTCCCAATCCACCTTAGCCTTCTCTAGGTCAACCACCTGCTCCGGCTTCTTAAGAGCAAGCAAGCCTTCTTCGGCAAGCCACTGGTTAATGCAGAAGGCGCCCTTCATCCTCTTTGCTCCATGATCGGAGACTACAATGACTGCTAGGTTATCGCCAGCTTTCTTCAACAGCTCCCCAATTTTCTGGTCGAGGAACTTGTAGTAGTCCTCTATCACTGTGGCGAACTCGCTGTTGGGCACATAGAGGTGGTGCTCTGGATCGAAGAACTTCCAGAAGGCATGCTGAACTCTATCAAGACCTATTTCAACGAACATGAAGAAGTCCCAAGGCTTATGCTCTGCTAAGTAGTTGATAACCTTGAAGTGCTGCGCAGTCATCTCATAGAGTTCTCTTAGAAGCTTATGCCTCTGCTCGGTTCTGAACTCCACGTCGAAAATGTAGTCGCCAACCAGCTTCTGGATCTCCAGTTTGAGGGGACGTGGATAGGTGTAGGGGTTCTGCGCGCTGGGAGTGATGAAGCAGGAGATCAACCAGCCGTTTACCGGCTTCGGCGGATAACTTGGAGGAATACTCACTAAGCAGGATTTAAGTCCCTGCTTGCCAGCAATGTCCCAAACGGCTGGCTCCTTGATGGAGAGGGAGTTCGCTATATAGTACTCAGCGTAAGAACCAGGCTTCCTATGCCTAAAGCCGTAGAGCCCCAACCTGCCGGGGCTCTTCCCAGTCATCATGACCATCCAAGCAGGAATAGTAATAGGCGGGTGGCAACTCCTCATGGGAGCGTGAATGCCAGACTTTATCAGCTCGGAGAGATTTGGAAGTTCATCCAAGAACTTCTTAAAGAGCAGCTCCGGTGGAGCTGCATCGAGACCCAATACCAATACTCTTCTCTTCACTTTCCAACACCTCCAGACAGCATTTCCTCCAGCTTCTTGAGAAGATGGGCGAGGTATTGCTGTGATTCAGCCTTTGGAACCACGATGCCAGCTACCTCCCTCTTCCCTCCAGCTGACCACCCCTTGGCCTTGGCTTCAGCTATGAGGGGAGATAGATCGATGCCGTTTTCTGAGAGACGGATGTAGTATTGATCGCGATCTGGGAAGAAGCCCTCATTTATGACAACTACAACCTTAGCTGGTCTACGCATCCAAGCTAGCTGTCTTCCCACAGCGGAGGAGATGGCATAGCTTGATGAAAAGCGCAGAAGGGCAATATTGCCCTCCGCTAGTATGTCGAGGGGCTGGGAGAGTACGCGGTTGATCTCAGCGCTGAGGGCATCGCGGATCTTGCAGAGCTCTTCATCTTGGAGGAGGTCGTGCAGATCATTGCTTTGGAGAACTTTTCGAACCGTGGAGATAATCATTGAGCGATTCATCACCCGGTAAGGCATGTCGAGCAGCTCTGCCAGTTGTAGGGCTTCCTCGAAGCTCAGCCCACAGCTTTCGAGAGCAGAGGAGATCTCCGAGAATAGAGGATGCCCCTTGATATTGACGCCGTTGTCGCCAACTGCTCCGAGAGCTGCTAGGCAGCCTTTCTCCACATTCAAGTACTCTGCTAACAGCCAAGAAGTGGAAGGCTGACTTGGATCTACAAGAATCTTAGCTTCAGCAAGTTTAGATGAGGGAGCCCACTTATGATGATCGTACACTTCTAGGGCGACTCCAGCCGAAAGCACTTTAATGAACTCATGTTCGGGCAGCGCGAGGTCTAACACGTAGACCTTTGAGAAACCTTGTCTGAGAACATGATCTTCGAGGCAGTACTCACCTATGGGGGGAGTGTAGAAAGAAGCCTCTACATCTTTAAGAAGCGTCTTCTTGAGAAGGGCAGCAGAGACTATGCCGTCGGCGTCCCAGTGGTGAGCTATGAGAACTTTTTCCATGACGGTCACTCCACGAAGGGGTTATCCCAGCGCATGATTACATCGACTACTTCTGGCCTCATGAAGTAGGGGGGAGGCCTTTCACCTTTGAGTATCATGTTTCGAATCTTGGTTCCGCTGAAGCGTACTCTATCCGATTCGCTGTGAGGGCAGGTTTTCTCGTGTACTACGCCTCCACAGCGGTGGCAGTAGAAGAACTCTCTGAAGAAGAGGGGCACCACTCCTAAGTCGGGGAACTCCTTGAAGATCTCTTGGGCTTCATAAGGCTTGTAGTAGTTGCCAACTCCAGCGTGATCTCTTCCCACTATGAAGTGGGTACAGCCGAAGTTCTTTCTAACTATGGCGTGGAAGATGGCTTCTCTTGGACCAGCATACCTCATCTCGAATCTCCAGATGCTCATGACAGCGGTGTCCTTGCGGTAGTAGTGCTCAATCAAGGTGTCGTAGGCTGCTAGGATGACTTCATCTTTGAAGTCTCCGGGCTTCTTCTTGCCTATAACGGGGTTTATGAAGACACCGTCAACAAAGGCTAGGGCGGTTTTCTGGAGAAATTCGTGTCCTAAGTGCGGTGCATTTCTTGTTTGAAAGCCCACAACGGTCTTCCAACCCTTTTCCTCGAAGAGAACCCGCGTCTCTATGGGGCGCAGAGTATACCTCTCGTAGGGGTTGGGGATCTCCCCGATAAGGTCTATTGGCCCGCCGACAAGGAACTCCTTCAGCGAAAAGACTTTAGCCACTCCCGGATGAGCGAGATCTACCGTTTTAAACACCTTTGCAGCGTATTCCTTCTTATCATACCTGTAGACTTCCTCCACGTGGACCACAGCTATCGGAGTCCCCGAGGTGTGTAGAATTCCTATGTCGTCGCCAGGCTTGAACTGCTTGACCTCCTCTTCTGAAGCATCCAGCACTATGGGGATGGTCCATGGGAGATCGCTGGGAAGTCGCATATCGTCAAGAACGAACTCGAATTCTTCTCTTATCATGAAGCCCTCTAGAGGGCTAAAGATCCCGTGAGCAATGTTCTCGGCATCCACAGCTATTAGATCGCCTACAACCAGCTTGGGCAGCTCCTTGAACTCCTCCCTGAGAAGTTCCCTCTTTCTCCCGGTGGCAACACGGTTTATGAGGTGACCCCCATGAGGTCTTGAAACCATAGAAAAACCCTCCTCAATCAATATAGCCTAAAGC
>JAGHCH010000091.1 GCA_021160575.1 Thermoproteota archaeon
AGGGCTCCCTCTGTGAAAAACCTTAAAACTTACAAAAATTACATTATAACTTGCTTTTCAACGCATTTGTGAAGAGAGGGGAGACGCCTTTTCAAGGAGAAGCTGTGGTGAGCTGAATGTCTGTTGGTAGAATTATGCCTATGGGTCGCCTAAAGGCTAAGGAGCTGTCCCCCGCCGAGAGAGTTAAGGGCTTTATACCCTACGTCGAGGACTACACGCTTGACCAAGCGGTCTACGAAGCCAGCCGATGCCTTTGGTGCCATGATCCTCCATGCGTAACGAAATGCCCCGCTGGAATCATGATCCCCGAGTTTCTCTTTGCTCTTGCCTCTCGAGACCTTAGAACTGCCGCTAAGATCCTCCGAGAGAGCAACGTCTTTGCAGGGGTATGCGGCTACGTCTGCCCCGTCGAGAAGCTGTGTGAGAGCGCTTGTGTCAGGAAAGACCTAGACGAGCCAGTGGCCATCAGCATGCTTCAGAGATTCATCTACCTTTACGAGAAGGAGAATGGCTTCATAGCCTTTGAGAAGGCCCCTGCCACTGGGAAGAAGGTCGCTGTAATCGGTGCTGGGCCAGCCGGGTTGGCTGCAGCCTACGAGCTGGCTAAGAGAGGACATGATGTCACGGTGTTTGATTACATGGAGGAGCCAGGTGGATTACTGCTCTATGGAATTCTTCCATACAAGTATGACTGGTCAGTGCCCCTCACCGAAATAGAGTACGTCAGGGGCTATGGTGTCAAGATAGTCACTGGAAGGAAAATTGATAGCCTAGATGTGCTGTTCAAGGAGGGCTACCAGGCAGTCTTCATAGCCTCTGGACTCACCAAGCCTAGAAAGCTAAACGTCCCCGGAGAGGATCTCGAGGGTGTCTTCTATGCGCTTGACTTCTTGGCTCATGTGGCTAAAGCCTTGAGAGGTACGGGTTCGTTACCTGACTTCAAGGGGAAGCGTGTGGCTGTGATCGGTGGAGGTGACACCGCTGTCGACTCTGCCCTCACTGCGTTGAGGCTGGGTGCTGAAAGAGTCTACATAATCTACCGTCGCTCCCTAGAGGAGATGCCCGCGGTGCCAGCTGGCAGAAAGCAGGCTAGAGAGGAGGGCATCGAGTTCATACTCTTAGCTGCGCCCACCCGCATCATTGGAGAAAATGGCAAGGTGAAGGCCATCGAGTGCATCAGAATGAAGCTAGGCGCCCCTGATGCCTCTGGTAGGAGGAGACCGGAACCTATTCCGGGAAGCGAGTTCACCCTAGACGTTGATGTGGTGCTGGTGGCCATAGGGCAGGTGCCAGATGAGGAGTTCCTCTCGAAGCTTGGAGTTGCCATCGAGAAGGGGCTGATCAAGGTTGACGAGAAGATGCAGACCTCCCGTGAAGGGGTCTTTGCTGGTGGAGATGTTGTCAATGGTGGCGACACCGTAGTGAGGGCTGTCAGTGATGGCTTGAAGGCTGCGCAAGCTATTGACGAGTACTTGAAGGGGAGGTGAAGAGGAAAATGTCTAAGTTGAAGCGCTTCGACATCTCCGAGATCTCCAAGAAGGTGGATCTCCACGTTAAATTCGTGAAGTTCGAGATGCCCAATCCCTTCATGCTGTCCTCTGCTCCCCCAACAACTACGGGCGAGATGATCATGAGGGCCTTCGAGGCAGGCTGGGGTGGCGCTGTAGCCAAGACCATAGTGCCCGACAAGACCTATGTCTTCGACTACGCCAACCGCTTTGGCTCCTTCAAGCTGGGAGATAACATCATCGCCTTCCAGAACATCGAGGAGGTCTCCAAGAGGACGCAAGCTGAATGGGAGGCGGATGTCAAGGAGATCAAGAAGAGGTTCCCCGACAGACTGCTGGTAGGCAGCTTAATGGCTGAAGCTGATCCAGAGGAGTGGGCTAAGCTGGCTAGATGGGCTGATGAAGCTGGCTTCGACATGATTGAGCTCAACTTCGGATGCCCTCATGGCATGCCAGAGAGAGGCATGGGTGCCTTCGTTGGACAGAGAGCCGATTTAACTGAGGAATTCACCAAGGCCGTGGTAAAGGAGGTCTCTATCCCAGTAATGGTGAAGATGACTCCCAACGTTACAGACATCGCCTACGTAGCTGAAGCCGCCGTAAGAGGGGGCGCAGACGCAATCTCAGCCATTAATACAGTGCTCGGAATCATAGGGATAGACATAGACAAAATGGAGCCTCTCCCCTCTGTTGGAGGACTCTCTACACCTGGTGGAATATCTGGTCCAGCTGTCAAGCCCATAGGCTTAAGGTGCATTGCCGACATCGCGAAGGCAGTTAAAGTGCCTCTCTCAGCGATAGGCGGCATCTCCAGTTGGAGAGACGCCGTCGAGTACATGTTGGTCGGAGCAACAACACTGCAAGTTTGCACAGCTGTTATGCTCAAAGGCTACCGCATAGTCAAGGAGATGATAGCTGGGCTAGCCAACTACCTCTACGACAAAGGCTTCTCCTCGCCAGCAGAGATCGTCGGCAAGGCTCTGCCCAAGATCACCACATGGCACGATATCTACAAGGTTGGTTGGGTCGCCCCTGGCCCGGTAGTGCCCAAGATAGACTACGACAAGTGCATACGCTGCGGTCTTTGCCATGTTGTCTGCCAAGATGCTGGCTACCAAGCCATGCAGTGGGATCCGGAGGAGCGCAAGCCAGAGGTGGACGAAGAGAAGTGTGACGCCTGCTCTCTGTGCATGCAGGTATGCCCAGTACCCGGCTGCATAACATGGACTGAGCGCACTAAGCCTTGGCAACCCAAGATTAAGGGCGAGTTCAAACCCCACTAGGCAACAGCAACTTTCTTCCCCACTTTTTCCGCTATCGTTAAAACAAGGCAAATATAATACTCTAAGCGGAGAGGAGTAGTGTCTCAGAAAATCTCTGCTCAGCCAGGGTTCGAGCCAAAGATAGTTTTCCTCTGCCCACGCTGCGGCAAAGAGGTTGTAGTCCAACCTGACAGAAAGAGAATCATCTGGTCCAGCGGACATGGAAACTGCTTCAGCTTTACCGTGGAGAG
>JAGHCH010000063.1 GCA_021160575.1 Thermoproteota archaeon
CAACGTAGAAGTGTCTCCTAACCTTATGTCCCCTCTTCATTAGAATTCTCGCCAAGCAGTCTCCTAGAACAGAGTTTCTCGCTCCTCCAACATGGATGGGGTGCACAGGATTTACGCTTGTGTGTTCAACTATCATGGTGAGTGGGGGCTCGGCTGGAACCTCTCCATAGCGCCCTCCCATTTGGATGATAGACTCCAAGGTGAGCTCGCTGAACTCCTCGTAGTTGACCTTGAAGTTTACATAGCCTCCTCCCGCCGCTTCAACCCCTTTAATCAGCTTTAAAGCATATTTGCCAGCTGCTTGAGCTAGCTGCTCGGCAAGCTCTCGAGGCTTTACTCCAACCTTTTTAGCTAACTCAAAGCATGGATAGCCAAGCTCGCCCATCTCAAGTGATGGAGTATTCTGAAGCCTTACCTCGCCTAATTCTTCCCCGAGAACTTCGTGTACAGCTCTTCTCAAAGCTAGAGCGCAGCTTCCTCTGAACTCTCCAAAGGGGTTTAAGCTCGCCATCTCCTCCTCAGACCCACAAACCAACGTCTCCACAAGAATAATAAGAGTTGTTGTGGCGGGCCCGCGGGGATTCGAACCCCGGACCACAGGCTCCGCAGGCTTACGCTCCCTTCACATGGGATCTGCGTCCTAATCCAGGCTAGACGACGGGCCCGTGGAGATACTCGGAGCCCAGTCTAATTAAGCTTATTACAATCCATGCAACTCTTAACAAGTATCTGCCTCCCTTCAAGGTGATAGCATTGGGGAAAGTGAAGAAGGGGCAGCCCTGTTCAGTTAACGGATGTGGAAAGCCCGCTTCACGCTCAATCTCTCCATCGCATGAGGGCGTTCTCCTCCGCCTTGGACTCAGAGTATCAAGAGCTGGACGCCGCATTTACCTCTGCGATGAGCACTACAAGATGTTCAAGAAGGCTCACAAGAAGGAGGAGCGCTTAGAGAAGTGGAGGATGATGGGCTAGATGTCCTCCACCCCCCTTGCAGCTAGAGCTGGCGTTGTTCGAGAAAGCGTGATCCGCCAAGTACTTGCAATAGAAAGCCAGCTGAGGAGAAGGGGTGTAGACTTCATAAGACTATCCGCTGGACAGCCTGGGCTGCCTCCAGATCCAAGGGTTCTCAATTTCCTAGCACAGCTCTTAAAGGAGAAGCCAGCTCAAGCCACCTCCTACACTCCCACCTCCGGAATACTGGAGCTCCTCGAAGCTATAGCCAGCGACCTCGAGAGGTATGGCGGCTTTACCTTAGATCCCCTGCAGGAAATCACCATAACCGAAGGCGGAGCTGAAGCAACATTCCTCCTAGCGCTCGCCCTCGTGAATCCTGGAGATGAGGTGGTGCTCTTCGACCCCACTTTCCCTCCCTCCGTGGGCGCCTTCCAGCTCATGGATGCCAAGGTCAAATTTCTGCCAGTAAGCGTGGAGGACGGCTACCAGCCAAGTTTGGAGAAGCTTCAAGAAGTGGTGTCAAGGAACACTAAAGCCGTCTTGATTATAACTCCCGACAACCCCACCGGTCGAATACTCAACAGAGACTTCCTAAAGGGGCTCGGCGAACTCGCTGAGGACTACGGCTTCTGGATCATCTCTGATGAAGCCTATAAGCACATCATCTACCAAGAGGTGCACCACTGGGTCTACAAGGAAGCTGGAGTCCCCGACCAAACCTTAGTCATCAACAGCTTCTCCAAGGACCCCGGCATGCCCGGCTTTAGGATCGGCTATATTTATGGGCCAAGAGAAATAATCAGCCAAGTGCGAAAGCTGAAGCAGTTCGTCACCTTAACGCCCTCCTCTATAGCTCAATACGCCGCCCTCTACTATCTGACCTCCGGAGTAAAGGAGGAGTACCTTAGATACTCCCTTGAGATCTACAGGAAGAGGCGCGACGCCTTCTATAGAGCCTTCAAGAAGGCGGTTCCAGAAGCTAAAACCCTCTTCCCGCAAGCATCCTTCTACTTCTTCGTAGATCTCCAGCATTACTTAGCTAATCTGAACATGGATGATATTGCCTTCGCAGAGGAGCTGTTGAAGGAGCAGCGGGTGAGTCTCATACCTGGCTCCCCCTTCGGAAGGCAAGGGATACGGCATGTTCGAATAACCTTCGTTACCGAGCCTGAGGAAAGACTAGAAGAGGCCGCTGAAAGAATCGCTGAGTTCTTCAAGCGCAGAGGCGTCCTCTAGCTCCAGAGCAGTTTTTAGAGGCGCTCCCCTATTCTTGTGTGAGGAGCTGCCTCCATGTCCATGAGGCTCGACCAGTTCATAACAGGCGAACAAAAGGAGGAACCTCCTAAAGTCGAGAAGCCCAAGCCCCCTAAGCCTAAACCCTCCGAGAAGAAGGCGAAAGCTGAAGAGGAGGAACTCGCAGAAGCGCTCGAAGAGCTTGAGGAGTTCCGAGAGGCCGCCGAGGAGGAGGCCATCGAAGAAACGGTCTTCGAGGCTGAAACCCCTGAAAACACGGGGACCTGCTATCTCCTCTCAGTCAGCTACAGCGGGAAAAAGGGAAAAGCGTTAGTCAAGCTGTACGATCCTGAGAAGCAGAAGATCTACTTCTGGTACGATAACACGGGACACCAGCCCTACTGCCTAACAGATCTTCCCCTTGAACTAGTTAGAAAAGATCCACAGCTTCTCAAGCACCCCGGGTTTGATCCTCAGCACTGCATTGAGGTTAAGAAACATGATCTTCTTCACGATAGGGAAATCACGGTCACAAAGGTCACGGCAAAGGATCCCCTCTCCATAGGAAGGGGAAGGGCTATTCGAGATCTTCTTCCCACAGTTTGGGAGGCCTGGATTAGATATCATGACTGCTACATCTACGATAGGGGGCTCATCCCCGGATATACTTACAAAATCCAAAACGGCAATCTAGTTGAAGTGCCCTACACCCCCACCTCGAAGGAAGTTAAAGTCTTTGAAGAGACCTTTAAGGGAAGCTCCCCTGAGTTCAAGGAGGTCTTAAAGCAATGGTTCCCAATATTCAGCTGCCCTGCCCCTCGCTTCAAAAGGATAGCCCTAGACATAGAGGTCTACACCCCTGAAAGAGACCGTGTGCCTGATCCTCGCTCAGCCGAATATCCCATCATTTGCGTCGCACTAGTTGGAAGCGATGGAGTACGCAGAGTCCTCCTCCTCAAAAGGCCGGATGTGCCTGAAGGGGATTTCACAAAGGTTCCAGAAGGAGTGTCCGTAGAGTTCTACGATGATGAACGTGACCTAATACACGAGATCTTCAAGGTTCTCACCAGCTACCCTGTAGTTCTCACCTTTAACGGCGACAACTTTGACCTCCGCTACATCTGGCACCGCGCTCAGAGGCTGGGAATTCCGAAGGAGAAGATCCCCATCAACATGGGGAGAGATGTAGCTCTTCTCCCTCTAGGTGTGCATATCGACCTCTACAAGTTCTTTCACAACCGCGCCATCCAAGTCTATGCCTTCAGCAACAAATACCAAGAAATCACCCTCGGAGCTGTGGCCACAGCTCTTTTGGGCATAAGTAAGATCGAGCTAGGGGAGGAAACCGTTACAACGCTTGACTACGCCTCGCTGGCAGCCTACTGCTACCGCGACGCTGAACTTACCTTGAAGCTGACGGAGTTCAACGACGACATGGTGATGCACTTCATAGTCCTCCTCATGAGGATTTCCAAACTCTCCATGGAAGACGTAACTAGGCTAGGTGTTTCCAACTGGATCCGCAACCTCTTCTACTTCGAGCATAGAGCTAGAGGCTACCTCATCCCAAAGCAAGAAGACATCCTCGCCATGAAGGGCGCCGCCGTCACTAAAGCCATAATCAAAGGCAAGAAGTACATGGGCGCCATGGTAATAGAGCCAGCTCCCGGCGTGTACTTCAACGTGGTAGTGCTCGACTTTGCCAGCCTATATCCAAGCGTAATCAAGCAGTGGAACCTCAGCTACGAAACTGTACGCTGCCCTCACGATGAATGCAAAGATAACCTAGTTCCCAATACTCCTCACTGGGTGTGCAAGAAGAGAAAAGGTTTGATGTCTCTAATCACTGGCGCTCTAAGGGACATTCGGGTCTACTGGTTCAAGGAGAAGTCGAAGGATCCAAGTCTGCCTCCAAAGGTGCGGAGCTGGTATAAGCTTGTTCAGCAAGCACTCAAGGTGTTTCTCAACGCTTCCTATGGCGTCTTCGGATCTGATAGATTTCCCCTCTACTGCCCACCTGTAGCGGAGAGCACGACTGCGGTAGGCCGATACATAATTGGCAAAACTATAGGGAAAGCCAAAGAACTTGGAGTGACCGTCCTCTATGGAGACACAGATAGCGTCTTCCTTCATCAGCCCTCCGAGGAGCAGATAACCACGCTGCTTGAATGGGCGGAAAGAGAGCTGGGCATCGATCTCGAGGTCGACAAGATTTACTCCTATGTAACTTTCTCTAAGAGGAAGAAAAACTATCTAGGCGTGCTTGGAGAGGGCCGTGTGGACATCAAGGGCCTCGTCGGAAAGAAGAGAAACACCCCGCCTTTCCTTAAGGATGCTTTCAACATGATGGTGCAGGTTCTCAGCCAAGTAAAATCTCCGGAGGATTTCGAGAAGGCGAAGGCCAGAATCAGGGAGATCGCCCAAGAGTGCTATAGAAAGCTGAAGTCGCAGCAAGTCCCCTTAGATCAATTGGTCTTCAAGGTGATGCTCACTAAGGATGTACACCGCTACACTAAGACAACCCCTCAGCATGTGAAGGCTGCCAAGCAGCTTGAAGCCTTTGGAAGAATTCCCAAGCCCGGTGACATCATAGCCTTCGTCAAAGTGATAACTCCACCGGGAGTAAAGCCAGTACAGCTGGCTAGGATCGATGAAATAGATGTTGAGAAGTACGTTGCCCACATGGAGACAACCTTCGAGCAAGTGCTGGATGCCCTTGGAATAGACTTCGATGAAGTCTTGGGTATGCGGAGGCTAGACATCTTCAGCTGAAAAAGTAAAGATGTGCACCTAAGCTGCCAACCCTCTTCTGAAGCTCTTTGTCTTCTTCATCAGCTCTCCATACTCCATCTTCAGCTCGTCCCTTAACTTAGCCATGTTTTCGCGAGTTGCCCTATACTTTTCAAGCCCCTTGAACGCATTTTTCCTCTGACTTGACAAGGCTGCTCCCCGACGCGCGGTTAAGCGTCTCTCACGTTCTCCTCTCCAGCCTATAAGGCTCTCGTCTCGAACTCCTTAAATACTAGGGTGCGGCTTCAAAGCCAATGAGATCACTTCTTGGAGGCTCTGCCTTGAGGCTCCTCCTCATACATGCCGAGGAGTTCAGCTTTGAAGCGCGCCAGAAAGCCATTCCTTCAGCTGAGGAGGTTTCACCAGAGCGTAAAAGCGGTAGTGCCCGCAACGCACTAGTTGTCTTCTGCACCGTCGAGAAAGCAGACGGCAAGAATCCCGACGCCGTCGTAGAAGCGGCAACCAACGAAGTGGTTGAAGTCTTTGACAAGGTTAGAGCTTCAGAGGTAGTTGTATATCCCTATGCTCACCTCTCCAAGGACCTCGCTCCCCCCACGTTGGCAGTCGAAGTCCTCAAGAAGCTTGAGCAAGCTTTGATGGATAAAGGGCTGAAGGTCTTTAGAACCCCCTTCGGCTGGTATAAGGCCTTCACCGTGAAGTGCCTTGGACACCCTCTGGCAGAGCTCTCCAGAACTATCCTCCCAGAGGAGGCAAAACTGGCTGAAAAGCCAGAGGAGGTTGAAGCAGCTAAAAGCACCTTTGTGGTGCTCACACCGGAGGGTGAGGAATACCCTCTGGACATGAAGAACCCACTTTCATGCCAAGTTCTCGAGAGAGATCCTGCTCTCAAGCAGCTGGTGTTAAATGAAGCTGGCTTAAAGGAGGAGCGTGCCGCGCCTCCACACATAAAGCTCATGAAGAGGCTGGAGCTAGTCGACTATGAGCCCGCCTCCGACATAGGGCACTTCCGCTTTTACCCCAAGGGTGCGGTGCTCAAGGAGGCTTTGGAGGAGTTTGCCACTCAAATTGCTGTACGTGATCTCCGTGCAATGAAGATCGAGACCCCCTTTCTCTACCGGCTTGACGAGCCCGATATCGCTGAGCAAGCTGCGCGATTCAGAGAGCGCGACTACCGGTTGGAGGTGGATGACAGGGAGTTCACCTTGAGGTTCGCCGGGGACTTTGGGCTCTTTAAAATGATGAAGGACGTCACCATGAGCTACAAGCAGCTCCCTATCAGAGTCTATGAGCTGGCCCCCTCCTTTAGGCTGGAGCAGAGGGGCGAGTGTGTCGGCTTGAAGAGGCTGAGGAGCTTCACCATGCCCGACCTTCACTGCTTCTGCAAAGATCTAGGGCAAGCCATGAACGAGTATCGTGAACTTTTCAAGCAGTACACTAGGCTGGCTAACTCCATGGAGATAGACTACGCAGTTGCCTTCAGGGTAGTGAAGGACTTCTACCTAGAGAACAAGGAGTGGTTCGTAGAACTCTTGAAGATCGTCGGAAAGCCAGCTCTCATAGAGCTGCTGCCGGAGATGAAGCACTACTGGGTGGCGAAGCACGAATATCAAGCAATAGACTCTACAGGAGGCAACATGCAGCTGGTCACAGTTCAGCTCGATATCGAGGATGCCGCCCGCTATGGCATCAACTATGTAGATGAGGACGGCAGCAAGAAGGGGTGTATCATTCTCCACAGTTCCATGGGCTCCATCGAGAGGTGGATCGCAGCTATTCTAGAGCAAGCAGCCAAGAATATCGCCTCAGGAAAGCCTCCGAAGCTCCCTCTATGGCTTTCCCCCATTCAGGTCAGAGTGATACCCGTATCAAAGGCCTTCCTCGAGTATGCCGAATCGCTGGCTAAAATCTTGGAGGCTAAAGGTTTTCGGGTTGACGTAGATGATCGAGAGGAGACCGTTCCAAAGAAGATTCGAGACGCTGAGGTGGAGTGGATTCCCTTCATAGTAGTTGTAGGCGAAAAGGAGGTCTCCACGGGAGTACTTTCCGTCAGAGAGCGCGGCGTAGGTACCTATCAAGTGCAGCTAGAGGAGTTGATCATGAAGCTTAACAACGCCATAGGCGATAAACCGCGTGTCCCCTCTTATCTGCCACTACGCCTCTCCATGAGGCCTAGATTCGCCGCTTAACCTCACCTTTAAATATCGAGTCTCTGAGATATTCACGCCAAGGTGTCTAAGCATGGCTAAGCCAGAGGCAATAATAGTGGTCACAGCTGACTGGGAGGCGGCTGGAAAGTACGTCATGGAAGCATGCGAGAGAGCCTCAAAGGAACTCAACTTGCCAGTAGAGGTCAAGAAGGAGGATTGGAACTTCCTAGTGGATTACGGCGAAAAGGATGAGTTTGGCGGCGTGGATATTCCGCAAGTGTTCCTGAAGCTGGATGACGGAAGCATCGTCCACGTAATGACGCGAGTTCCCTTAACCTCTAAAGGAGAACCAGACATAGATGCTGCCGTAAAGAAGATCGTTGAAGCCGCCTCAAGGTAGAGGGGCATTAGCATGCCGGAGATCATGGTGGTGCGCTCGGAGAGAGGGGAAGTAAAATCTGTTGAGAGAAAGCAGGGAGACCTGCTGCAGGTACTTAAGCGAGTAGTGGCGGAAGCCATCGACTTCTGGAATCCTGAATCCTCAGACTTCATCGTCATCAAGGACATGTTCCCCATAAGCGTGAAGCTCCCCATAACCCCACAGCAGTATGAGGCCTACAGCCCCTATAACCTCCGCAGAGCAGGCGACGTCGCAGAGTTTGACCTCCCAGTGTTCATGGTCTCCTTTGAAAATGAATACCGTAAAGACGGCTACATCGATCGAGGCGTGCTAGTAGTTGCTCCAAGGCTCGACGACTACGTTGAGAAGGCAATCCTCGAGATAGCGGTTGCAGCAACACAAGAGCCAACAGAGGAAGAGGAAGCTGCTCTAGAGGAGGAGCTTCCCGAGGAAGTTCGAGAAGCCCTGGAAGAGGAATAGTTTCGCCCTACTCTCCCTCCCCCTTTTAAGGGCATCCTTTCTAGGTGAGGCTGATCAGCGTGGAGCAAAGCTTCTACATCGCCGACTTCAACGCGTTACAATGTGTGCTTTCACTACCCGAGAAGCCTCCCCTAGCATCCCTAGATCTCACATTAGAGAAGGCGCCCTCGCCGATGCGGATGGAAGCCTCCAAGCTAGTTGCTCGGGGTGTACTTAAAGTTCTCGAAGCTACCGAGATTATTGAGCTGCTGTCAATAGAGCTTACAGCCGATGAACTCCTAAGCTACGTTACCTGCAAAGCGCTGCGAACCGATCTGGAGACCTTTCTTATTGGCGCCGCTGCCTTCATCTTCGAGTGCCCGGTTCTCACCGCGAGCCCAAGGCTGTACGCGCCTTGGCTTCTCGTAGGGGTAGAAGTAGTGCCCGTTAAAGGGAGCAGCTCACCCCTGTAGCGGCTTCATCATCTTGAATCTGCGCTTTGTCCCTTGGCTCATCGCTGCCAGCAAAAGTTCTTCCCCGTGATGAGTGTTAAGCATTGCGGCTCACACTAGCCCAGTTCCTCATCCAGCAGTGGTCAGAACCCGAATTCTCGCTCATCGCCACTTCTAATGGAGACAACCCGGCGAAATAAGCCTTACCTCTACGATGCACCTTCCATTTAGGCTAGTGGGCGCCCCATGGAGGTAATCTTTAAAGACGTTAAGCTGAAAAGAATTTAAACAGAATGTGAAAAGAAAAACTACTATCGCCCCGCGGGGCTTACTCTAAATGAGCTCTCAACCCCTCTACTTGAGGGATAAGTTTCCAGCATTGTTTACCGATTCAAATCTCCGTAAGCTTTTCGCCCTCCTCGCAGAGCGTAACATCAAAATACTCACCCCAGTTCTCTCACCATCTGGCTTTACTTATCCAGAGGTAGAGGAGGTCCTCGGTCTAACTGGAGAAGCTGCTGCCAACTTCCTTGAGAAGCTAGCGGCTCAAGGGATCCTCCGATCTAGGCTTGTAGATCAGATTTTGCGGTGCCCCTACTGCAATAGCTACCGCATAAGTGTGAGGATGCGCTGCCCCTTCTGCAACAGCCTAAACATCGAGAAGAGCGTCCTCATAGAGCACTTCGTCTGCGGCGCTTTAAGGAGGAGAACTGAGTTCTTCCATGAGGGTAAGCTGATCTGCCCTCAATGCGGTATGGAGTTAAAGGAGATCAACAAGGACTACCGCTACGCTGGAACGTGGTTTGAATGCCATGACTGCAATAAGCAGTCAGATGAGCCTGAAGTCCGCTACTACTGCCGAGACTGCGACATGGAGCACACCATGGAGGAGATTCTCCTAGAGAGGCTCTACGCCTACCACGTTCCAGATGAGATCTTTGAAGCGCTCCGCCGAGAACACCTCCAGATAACTCCCATCGCCTCTGTTCTAGCCGAGTTTGGATACCAAGTGAATAGCCCAGGACAGCTAAAGGGCAAATCCGGGGTTTTCCACGTCTACGACATCGTCGGCGTAATGAGCGCCAATAACTCACGCACAGTCGCCATAGACGTGGTGCAGAGTGAAAGCGAAGTAGGGGAGCAGGCGGTGATCAACATGTTTGCCAAGGCCCTCGACACCTCTCCGACAAGTACCATTTTAGTAGCTATACCAAAAGCGGCTGACACTACTAGAAACCTGGCTTTAATTTATAAGATCACCTTAATAGAAGGCGGAAGCGCTAAGGAGGCTGCTGAAAAGCTGAGGGAGTTTCTAAAATAGTTTTTAAGTTTAATCTAGCTTGCCTAAACTACTTTTTAAACCACGAAGAGCACAAACGCCAGTAAGCATATAGTTGCAAGGAAAGCTACATGCTTCAACCCCGCTACCACGCTTCCCTCCCCAAGCTTACCCGCTATAATTCCTCCAAATATTGCTTGAACCACCGCCATGTGGTAGAAGATCCTCTTATAGAAGAGGTATGAAAACTGCAGCTGCACAAGCCCAGATGCTGTAGGCTGCAGCTCAGTCATCTGGGCGAAAAACGTGTTGAGCAGTAGTACCACTGCTACAATGAACACTAGGAGTCCTATGTACACTATGCCCAAGTAGCCCCTCATGGAGGCAGCTCTTTCAGCTTCTATCTCTTGAAACTCCCTTGTGAAGGTGGCAATAGCATCCAACAACCTAGCGACATCTCCACCGCTTCTGCTGACCTCTATGATCATGAGTGCAGCTCTTCTAGCCATGGGGGTGCCAGCCCTATCCGCGAAGCCCCTTAACGCAGTTTCTAAAGGTACTCCCCAGGACATCTGCGTCACAGCTTTCCTCAGCTCTTTTGTAAGAGGGCCATAATCCTTCTTGGAGGCTGCTTCAAGTGCTCTCACCAAGGTCAGTCCAGTCCTCTGGGCATCAGCAATATCGCGTAGCAGGTCTGGAAGCTTTGAGTCGATCAGTTTTCTTCTCCTAGCTTCGAAGAACTCATAGGCCCCGGTGATCATCATAGAGGTCACAACACCAAGAGTAGCCCAGTAATCCATCATCATGGGCTCTCTAATCACCAAAACAGCATAGGCTATCACTGAAAGACCTATAGCTGCTGCGGCACCATACATTACGAGCCTCAGCTGCCTCCGCCTAACCTGAGACACTAAGCCTCCCTCGGCATAGTGCTATCCAAAAGGATCAAGAAAACTATAGAAAGCAGAGGTATAACCAAGTATGTGAGGGTTTGAAGAGCCATAACCGGATTTATAGGCCCTCCTCCAAGGGTAGACATCACAGCAAGCATGATAGAAAACACAAGCGGCGCTGCAATCAGCAAGGC
>JAGHCH010000118.1 GCA_021160575.1 Thermoproteota archaeon
GAAAAACGCGTGGACACGGTCCTAACTGATCCGCAGTGGCAGCCCATCAAAGCTGTTAAAGAGGGGAAGGTCTACGGTGTGCTCGCTGGAACCAAGTCGTTCGGCGCTTTCCTGGATTGGAGCCCGAGACTGGCGGTGGGCGCAGTTCAGATAGCTCAAATTGTGCAGCCAAAGTACTTTAATGTCCTCAACTGGAAGAAGCTCGCTGATCAGCTTCTCTCAGAGTACTATGGCATGCGCTTCGTGCGCACAGTAGTTGATGATCAAGGGCGGACAGTCGAAATACCCTACATCGTAGAGCGCATAGCCCTCCTCGATGGAGGGATGGGCGAGGTCATCCCCGCCCTAGGCGCATGGCACAAAGTAGTCGCTGTAACCGAATCCTCGTATGCCAACGACCTCCTCTCACGCTACGATCCCAACATCACAAAGATCCCAGCAGTAGCTGGACCCGGAATGGTAACCACCAAGACTTTAGACTTAGAAGCTCTAAAGGCAGCCAACCCCGATGTGGTAATCCTGTGGTCAGTGTACTGGGATGAAATCACCCAAAGCATCGAAGAGCGAGGCATACCGGTCATCAACATCTGGCTCAGAAACATTTCCTCAATATACCGAGACATCCAGCTCCTCGGCAAAGTCCTAGGTTGCCAAGACCGCGCCAACGAACTGGTCAAAGACCTCCAGCACTTCTTCAAATTAGCTTTCAACAGAACCTCCTCCATACCAAGAGCTGAAAGGCCAAAGGTCATGTGGGTCATCTGGTATAGAGGACCAGGAGAACCCTTCAGCATCTTCGGAGGAAACGTGATAGCAAACGAAATCATCACGGCTGCTGGAGGAGTCAATGTAGCTGAAAACGTATCTAAATCCTGGATACAGCCAACCAAGGAGCAGATCCTCGAATGGAATCCTGACGTCATAGTGTTTAGGATGTACCGCTTCTACAACGGCACCATGGAGGATTTCATCAACGATCCCTTCTGGGATGGTATCCGAGAGCACGTGAATGCCTTCAAGAACGGCAGAATTTACCAGCTCCCCTCCTGGTCCACATGGAGTCCAAGAGTGCCGCTGCTAGCTCTACGGCTAGCCATGTACCTCCACCCAGATCTCTTCCAGGACATTGACTTCGAGGAAGCGTGCAACCAGTTCTTCACAAAATGGTATGGCATAACCTACTGGAGCTAAGTACAAAACACTTTTTTACATTTTTCTACTAAGGACTTCTCTATGCATGAGCACATCGACTGGGATAAACTATGGAGAGAGTCTCTTCTCAGCTCTTCATGGATGCGTAGGCGAGGATCAGTAAATGCAGCATTCTTCTGGGACAGCCGAGCACAGCAATATTACCAAGGTATTAAGCGCAGAAAACAAGCAACAACCATGCTCGTCCATAGTATAGCAGAGAAGCTTAACCTTAGCCAAAGAGATACTATTCTCGAAATAGGACCAGGTCCCGGAACCTTCACCATACCCTTCTCTAAAATGGTGAAACACATCACCGTAGTCGAGCCTTCAAAAGGCATGATTGAGGCCCTTAGAAGGTACATGGCAGAGGAAGGCGTCTCCAACATCACCGTAATCAACAAGCACTGGGAGGAGATTCTCCCTCATGTGGATGTTGATGTCCATGATGTAGTCTTCGCAGCCCATTCCCTAGTAATGCTTGATCTCAAGGATGCAGTGAAGAAAATGAATTCTCTCGCAAGAAGGTTTGTCTGCGCTATAATGTTTGCTCACAGACCACAAGGCAACATCTACCGCAAGTTATGGCCCCTCTTGCACGGTGAGGAATATCGGCCCAGTCCAACCTATATCTACCTCTACAACCTGCTGTATCAAATGGGTATCTGCGCAAACGTCGAGATCATTGAACGTACAGTCTTTGAGCATTATCCTTCTCTGGAGAAAGCTGTTGAAGAATGGTTGAAGTGGTTGCAAGCCGAGAATCCCAGCCAAGAGGCAATCGATACTCTTAAGAGTCAACTCTTGAAAACCGCTAAATTCACCATGCAAGGCGTAGTCCTTGCCAGAAAGTTCCTGGAGGCAGTAGTTTGGTGGAAACCTAGGTAAAGTAGTCTCTTCGTAATGTTGATCTTTTGTAAGTATTACTCTTATCCTTAAAGAGTAGTAACGTTGATATACCTCCTCCTACACTTACACAAGTACTACTGAAGTCTAGTGCGGTATTACTAGTCACACCGAGTGGATTGCTGTAGGCAGAGGCGCCTAAGGAACTGCGGGGTGGATCTCTTGAACCGGCGGAGAGTGCTGGTGGCTACTTTAGCTCTTCTTCCTGTTCCAGCCTTCTTTCTGTCGCTTTTCCTTGGAAGCTACCGGATACCCCCTGCTGAAATCTTCTTCATGCTAGCTACTAAGATGGTGAATCCCTTCACTCAATCGCCTTGGCCAGAAGTCTACGGCGTAGTGCTTTTCGACATTAGGCTGCCGAGAGTGATTCTCGCAATGCTTGTGGGGTTAGCGCTGGCAGTCTCTGGCGCTTCTCTTCAAGCCATCTTTAGGAATCCCCTCGTTGATACCTGTATTTTGGGTATTTCTTCCGGCGCTGCTTTCGGCGCAGCCATCACCCTAGCCTTCCTGCCAGAAATAGCGGTACAGCCGATGGCCTTCTTCTTCGGACTCCTTGCAGTCATGCTCGCTTATTCAATGGCAAAGGTTAGAGGTGAAGTGTCCACTGTTTCACTTATTTTAGCTGGTATAATCGTTACCGCTTTCTTTTCTGCTATGGTTTCTCTTGTGAAGTTTCTTGTAACAGATCCTCACCAGCTGGCTGGCATCGTCTACTGGCTTATGGGAAGCCTCTCCCTAGCAAGCTGGAAATATGTAGTGCAAGTTTCTCCTCTCATTCTCTGTGGTTCGCTATTCCTCTTCTTGATGAGGTGGAGGCTCAACATTCTCTCCATGGGGGAAGAAGCCAAGCTTTTAGGAGTGGATGTCAATAGAGAGCGCTTCCTCGTAATTGTCGCAACAGCTGTTATAACGGCTGCAGCAGTCTCTGTTGCTGGAATTATCGGCTGGGTTGGCTTAATCATCCCCCACATCATTAGAATGGCCGTAGGCGCCGACAATAAGGTGCTCATTCCCCTCTCCATGAGCGTGGGTGCAGCCTTCCTCCTCTTAGCCGATGACCTAGCAAGATCTCTGACATCCTACGAGATACCAGTTGGCATTATCACTACTCTCGGCGGCGCCCCCTTCTTCATCTACCTCCTCAGGAAAACGGGTGGAGGCGGCTGGCGATGATCGTTCTAGAGCGAGATCTCTGCTTCAGCTACGGCGCTGGTGCTTTTCAGCTAGAAGATATCAACCTCGAAGTACGTGCTGGCGAAGTCGTCACCTTACTTGGACCTAACGGCTCCGGAAAAACTACCCTCCTCTACTGCATCGCCGGGCTCTACCGCCCTCAAAGAGAGCAGGTTCTAGTTAATGGTAAAGAGGTCTCAAAGCTTCCTAGAAGAGAGGCGGCAAAGATCATCGGCTTCGTCCCTCAAGATCACCATCCCTCCTTCCCCTATCTTTCCCTAGATGTCGTAGCTATGGGTAGAGCCGCCCATCTAGGGCTACTCGGCTCTTCTAAGAGAAGAGACTTGGAGATAGCCCGCCGAGCCTTGGAGGCTGTTGGAGCTTTTCACCTAGCTGACCGCATCTACACTCAGGTTAGTGGTGGTGAACGTCAGCTCATCCTCATAGCTCGTGCACTAGCCCAAGAGCCGAAAATCCTCCTAGATGAGCCCACCGCCCACCTAGACTTCAAAAACCAAGTGCGAGTGCTCTCCTTGGTTAAGAGGCTAGTTGAAGAGCGAAAGCTAGCAGCTGTTCTAACCCTCCATGATCCCAACCTCGCCTCCATGTTCTCCGACCGCATAGCGCTCATGAATAACGGAAGGCTTGCAGCTTATGGTCCCCCTGAGGAAGCGCTGACAGCTCAACTTCTCAGAAGAGTCTACCAACTCCCTGTCCATGTTCACCAGCTCAGAGACGTCAGATTGATCATCCCAGAGTTCAAGGAGGTGCTGGGTTCTTGACCAAGATTACGCTAATCATAGGCTATGGTGCTATAGCACTCCCCTTGCTGCGGAGAATCGCAGAGCAAGAGTCCAAGGCATTGAGAGTAGATGTTCTCGCCGTCAGCGATGTTCGCAGTGTGGAGCACCTTGATTTCATAGAGAGCTCCGACACGGTCTTCATCTACAGCCATGATCTCCCAGAGGAAACCTACAACTCCTTGAAACGCTCAAGAGCCAAGATCATAGCCCCCACCGACCCCTATCTTCCCCTCACAAACGTCTCACATGAAGTTCTAGTGAAGGCCGATCTTCTTCATAGGATGGGTGGTGAAGCAAACCTCCGCAAGCTGGTGCGTCTCCTAGCAAGCCTCGCCGGAGTTCAAGTGGAGGTTGGAGAGCCCGAAGAGATCCCTTGGCTAGGAATCTACCACCCCCGCCTAGGTACATTTGTCAGCTTAAAAGAGTACCTTGACAAATACCATCTAGCAGATCGCCCCCTCGTAGGCATACTGTTTCATAGAACCCATTGGCTCTACAAGCAGCTAAAGCCCGTTGACATGCTAGTCCAAGCACTAGAGCAAGAAGGTCTAGGTGTAATCCCCGTTTTCACACACGGTTACAAGGCGCCTCCAAGCTGTGAAGGCAAAACAAAGGAAGATGCGCTGCGCCTCTTCTTCATCGATGGCAAGCCAGCTGTCGAAGCCTTGGTGAACCTAACATTCTTCTTCCTCACAGATCACGGCAGGGTTGATGACAACCGCTTTAGAGTCGTTAAGGGAATTGAGCTGCTCAAGCAGCTCAACGTACCTGTAATTCAAGTGGCCATTACATTCTATCGCACAATAGAGGAGTGGCTGGAAAGCGAGCAGGGCTTAGACTACTTATCTCAAGTGTACACGGTTATCATGCCTGAAGTAGATGGCTTGATAGAAGGTCTCTACTACATGGGGTGCCGAGTCAATGAGCTAGGCGTGAAGACCTACGAGCCCTACTCTGAACATGCACGTTACTTGGCAAAGAGGGTGAAGCGCTGGATAGAGCTCCGACGTAAAAAGTCCAGCCAGCGGAAGATAGCCATAGTCTTGATAAATCCTCCATGCAAAGGGCTGGAGGCAAATCTAGCTGTAGGCATGGGCCTTGATGTACCCGAAAGCATAGTCCGCTTTCTGAGGTATCTGAAGGAGAGCGGCTACCATGTAAGTGACGAGCTGCCAGAGAATGGGCAGGCACTCATCAACTTGATCATGGAGCGTAAAGCGATTAGCGAGTTCCGGTGGACGACTGTTGATGAAATAGTGAAATGTGGTGGCGCAGTAGCCCTCATCGACAAAGAAACCTACCTCCAGTGGTTTGAAGAACTGCCGGAACTTGCTAGGAAGCGCATGGTGGAGATCTGGGGCAATCCACAAGAACTGTTCAGCGGCAAAGCTCCGCGAGAGCTTGCGGGAATGGTCTACGAGGGCAAGCTGGTGGTTCCAGGAGTTCTCTTCGGCAATGTCTTCATAACTCCTCAGCCCAAATTTGGATGTGCAGGGCCAGCATGTGATGGAAGGATTTGCAAGATACTCCATGACCCAACAATTCCCCCACCACACCAATGGCTAGCAGTCTACAGGTGGATTACTCGAGTCTTCAAGGCTGACGTCCTCATACACTTTGGCACCCACGGCTATCTCGAGTTCAGACCTGGAAAGGCTGTTGGCTTATCCCCTGCATGCTGGCCTGAAATATCCATCGACGATGTTCCACACCTCTACGTTTATGTAGTTGCAAATCCCATGGAGGGAGTCATCGCTAAGCGCAGAAGTTACGCAGCCCTCGTAGACCACCTCTACCCGCCTATGGGCATGGCAGACGTCCTAGACGAGCTAGATGACCTCTTGAATCAGTATAGCCGCGCCAAGCAGCTTGGGGAGCATACAAGGCTTCACGTGATTCACGAAAAGC
>JAGHCH010000090.1 GCA_021160575.1 Thermoproteota archaeon
CCCAGGATTTGGCTGCTTATGGGCGAGACTTAGGGGAGAACCTCGTGAGACTATTGGCTGAGATGAGAGGTGTTAAAGGGGAATTTAGGGTTAGGCTGGGGATGATGAACCCGGATACGGCTGCGTCCTTCTTCAGCGACCTTGTAGCCCTGCTGAAGGAAGAGCCCCGCTTCTACAAGTACCTTCACATGCCTGTCCAAAGCGGCGACAATCGGGTGTTGCGGCTAATGAGGCGGCGATATACTGTGGAGCTGTTTGAAAAGCTGGTTCGAGAGCTTCGGAGAGGGTTGCCGATGGCGTGCTTGGCAACAGATGTCATCGTGGGATTTCCGGGAGAGGACGAGGAAGCCTTCGAAAATACATGCAGGCTCCTTGAAAGAGTTCATCCAGACAAGGTGCACATTGCTAGATACAGTGTCCGCCCCCACACCTTGGCGGCCACCTATCCTCAGCTGCCCGAGCCCGTCAAGAAGCGGCGCTCTCAGTATTTGACGGAACTGGTGGCAGAGCTAACTCTCAAGAGAAACTTAGAGTTTGTTGGAAGAGAGGAGAAGGCCTTGCTTGTTGAGGTTAAAGGGGAGGGGGCTGTTGGGAGGCTGGATAACTACAAGCCGGTAGTCGTTAGAAATGTTGATGCTGAAGCCGTGCTGGGCAAGTTTGCTGATGTGGTTATTGAGGAGGCGGCTCCGATATATTTGGTAGGAAGAGCGGTTAGCCTCCACTAGCTAGAGGGGCAAATGCCACCTCGGCTTCTGGAGGAATGAGAAGAGTTTGTGATCTCTCGTGGGGTACGAGACACTTGTTTAAGAAGAGAAGAACGCCATCATTCAAGTCTCCATTATCTTTGAATATTTTACGCCAGACATGCTCTGGGAGAACTCCTCTAAGTAGGGAGGCAAACTCCTTGAGGGAGCATGGCTTACTGAAGGCTAGGTGAAATTCCTCTCTGCCAGCTAACTCTTTGAGTGATGCGAAGAGAAGAACTCTAGCTGTTTTTTGCATTGCTAAGCGCCCTTGGATTCTAGGTTTTCATTAATGAACCGGTTTATCTGCTCTTCCATTAGGTGCCCCTTGCAGATCACCTTCACCTTCATTCCTGAGGCATTGGCGGCTGCATTCTTTATTTGTTGAGCTAAGTAAAAGGCGATAGGGCAGAAGGGGCTTGAAGGTGTGAACTCAACTTCAACTAAGTCTTGTAGAACCACCACCCTCGTTATCAAGTTCATGTCGACCATGCTGAGCCCGGTTTCAGGGTCGTAGACTTCCTTGAGAGCATTCCACACCTTCTTCGCCACTTCAGAGGAAGAACTCACTACGCTCACCATAGTAGGTTGTTGCTCTACTAGCCTATAAGGAGAGCTGCTTCTTCATCATCATTCGATAGCTTAAGCAGAGGGTGCGGGGATGGTTGGCCCTCACGTCATCAACTCTTCTCACGGATGTGCTATGAGGCGCGGACTTCACCTTCTGCGGCTCGCTATAGCTTTCCTCTGAAATTTTGCGGAGAGCTTCGAGGTAGGCATCTATTTCCTCCTTAGTAGCCGACTCCGTGAACTCCATCATGAGGGGCTCCTTGACTATCAGCGGGAAGTACACTGTAGGCGGGTGGAGTCCAAAGTCCATTAACCTCTTAGCCACATCCATAGCAGAGACCCCGGTTTCGTTTAGCAGTTGCTCAGCACTGACTACGACTTCATGCTTCCTTGGCTTGTACGGGTTGAAGGGAATGGTGAAGCCCTTGATCTCTCTCACCTTTTTAGCAAAGTAGTTAGTGTTAACTACTGCAACTTCACAGGCTCTTCTGAGCCCTTTAAACCCCATGAGCAGTATGTAGGCGAAGGCCTTCACAAGCACTGAGAAGTTTCCATAGAAGCCGTGCACCTTGCCTATAGAGAAAGGCCTATCGTAGTCTAAGTAGTACTTGGAGCCGTCAAACTCCACTAGGGGAACTGGCAGGAACTTTTCCAGTTCTTGTGTTACGCCAACGGGTCCGGAGCCGGGACCACCTCCACCATGCGGCGTGGAGAAGGTCTTGTGTAGGTTCAGATGCACGATGTCGAAGCCCATATCTCCCGGGCGCGCTTTGCCCATTACACCCTGTAGATTTGCTCCATCGTAATACAGCAGCCCTCCAGCTTCATGAACTAGGTCAGCAATCTCTAGAATGCTCTCCTCAAATAACCCTAGGGTGTTAGGATTCGTCAGCATAAGACCTGCTGTTCTCTCTGAGAGAGCGGCTTTCAGAGCTTTGAGGGAGACACAGCCGCTTTCAGCAGAGGGCAGCTCTATTACCTTGAAACCACACATGGCGGCGCTGGAGGGATTTGTCCCGTGAGCAGAATCCGGAACTAGCATTTCGTCGCGCTGTTCCTCTCCCTTATATTTGAAGTAGGCTCTCATGATTAGGCACCCGGTTAGCTCGCCTTGAGCGCCGGCGGCGGGCTGTAGGGTGAAGCGGTGCATACCAGTCAGTGCGCAGAGCCAGCGCTCCAAGCGGTACATCAACTCAAGGGCACCTTGCACTAAGGCTTCATCTTGCAGAGGGTGAAGAAGCTCCACTTGTGGTAGATGAGCTAAGTCCTCACACACTCGGGGATTATACTTCATGGTGCAGGAGCCCAGCGGGTATACCCCGGTATCTACGCCGTAATTCATCTGAGATAGCCTGGTGAAGTGCTTGACCACCTCGATTTCCGATAGACCTGGGATTAAAGGCGGGTTCTCCCTTAGGATTCGGCTTGGAATCCTCTTTAGGGGGTCTCCCACTTCCCGGGCTATTTTCGGGTGGAGACGAGGTAGCTGAATGCCTCTGCGCTGTCCTTTATATTCGAAGAGTAACGGCTCACTCCAAGACGCTTGCCTGAACTCTATTGGGTGCACTTCGACAGCACCTCCTCCATTAAGGCGGCTAGCAGATCTATGTCGTCCTTGGTGTGAAGCTCGGTTACGCTGAGCAGAAGAGATTCTCCAAGTTCTGGGAAGTTATCCGTGAGGAGAATTCCGGGCTGAATTCCCTTCTTGAGCAGCAATTGGTATACTTCCTTAGTTGGAGCCTCTTCCAGCTTCACCGCGAAGTCCTTGAAGTGTGGAGCACTAAAAAGAGGAGCTTTCACTCCGGGGATGGAGTTGAGCTTCTTCATGGCGTAGTGGCTGTGGCATAGGATTATCTTAGATAGCTCTCTTAGCCCCTCCCCGCCTAGGAGAGCCATGTAGATGGCGCTTGCAATGGCACATAACGTTTCGTTGGTGCAGATATTGGAAGTTGCTCTTTCTCTGCGAATGTGCTGCTCTCTGGTTGTTAAGGCGAGGGTGAAAGCTCTACGCTGTCCGTCTTTGGTGGTGGTTAAGCCCACAATCCTTCCGGGCATTTGCCGTATGAGTTTCATGTCGTCTCTGCATGCAAAGATTCCGAGCAAAGGCCCCCCAAAGCTCGGCGGGAGGCCTAGTGGCTGCCCCTCACCTATTACAACGTCTGCTCCGTAGTCTCCGGGAGCTTTGAGCAAAGCTAGGGATAGAGGATCTACTCCAACAATGAATAAGGCGTCCTTGCTGTGGGCAATTTCGCCTATTTCTTCGCAGCGGTCTTCGATAGGTCCTAGGTAGGAGGGGTTCTCAAGGTAGACTGCTGACGTTTCATCGTCCAGCTTAGAGGTGAGGTCATCAAGGTCCATAAGCCCCGTTTCTCGGGAATAGGAAACCTCTTTGACAGCTATTCCAACAGGCTGTGTGTATGTGAGCAACACCCTCTTACGCTGGGGGGCTATGTTCTTAGGTATGATGAAGGTTTTCCGCTTGGTGACTCTAGTAGCAAACAGTGCAGCTTCTCCTAGGGCGCTCGCCCAGTCATACATTGAGGCATTTGCAACGTCCATTCCGGTGAGTTCACAGATCATGCTCTGGTACTCGAACACTGCCTGTAGAACACCTTGACTTATCTCAGCTTGATAGGGGGTATAGGAAGTTAGAAATTCTCCTCGGGAGATTAGGTGCCATATTACTGAGGGAATATAGTGAAGCCAGACGCCACCACCAAGGAAGAGCTTCAAGTTAGGGTGGAAACTATTCTGTGAGAGAAGCTCTTGGACTATTTTCTTTGCCTCGTACTCGGTATGAGGAGGGGGGAGTTCTGGAAGATCGTCGATCCATAAGTGTCGTGGAATATCGGAGAAGAGGTCATCAACAGAGGCAACTCCTATTTCTTGGAGGAGCCTCTTAATCGCGGCTTCGGAGGCATTGGGAATGTATGGATGGTGTTCCATCGCCTCACCCCATGGAAAAGAGCTCAAGTATTGAAGTAAGGTGGCTAGCAAAACTTAAAGAAGTTTGCCTCCATAGGTGAAGGAAAGACCACGTTTAGCGTAACATCGGAGGAAGAGCGAGGTTGCGAAAGATTTTCATCTTCACGGTGATTTTGACCCTCCTTCTAGGAGGTCTAACAGCTCAGCTTCAAGCTGCAGTGGCTAGTGGTGCTGGGCACATAAGCGTATCGCGAACTATCGTGGTGAAAGATGGCTATGTGGTAATCAGTGACCGCATAGAGGGGGCAAATGAAATCGTCTATGGTCTGCCAAACTGGTGTTATGATGAGGTATACTACATCGATGCTAAGACTGCAGATGGGATGAAGGCGGCTATTGAGCTAGAAGCGGAGGAGGAGGTTCTTGT
Organism: Thermoproteota archaeon; assembly: GCA_021160575.1. GTDB lineage: Archaea > Thermoproteota > Methanomethylicia > Methanomethylicales > JAGHCH01 > JAGHCH01. The sequence continues at coordinate 4,666 of JAGHCH010000090.1, forward strand.
TCTTCACGTTAAAGGAGGCGCAACGCCTATTAACGTCACAATTGCTTTGGCAAGAGTACTGACCACAACTATGCCTTATGTGAAGGGCAAGCTGCCCTCTTACCCCATAGCTCTAGGACAAGAGTTCAATACCTCCCTTACGGTAGTGCTGCCTTCAGGAGCGAAGTTTAAGGACAGCAATCTAAATGAACTGAAGATGGTTAGCAACGAGACCAAGATCGTGTTAGCCACACCGGCTGTAAAGGCACCTTCACAGGAAGAGTACACCGATCTCATGCTGCGATTCAAAGCGAACTTCAACCTGCTCCACATGGTGAAACTGGAGAGAATAATAGTTGTAGAGCCGTCAGCCATCCATGTCAAGGACTACTTAGTACTGGAAAACTTGAAGGACAAAATGCGCGGAAGGCTAACGCTGCCTATTTTCGAAAATGCTGAGAACTTCAAGGTCTATGACACCATAGGGCACTTGAAGTACACGGTGTCAGAGGAAGAGGGCACGATAACCGTTACCCTTAGGCACAACATTCGACAGGGGGAGAAGACATCCTTCACTGTTGAGTATGAACTACCTTGGTCTACGGTAGCCGAAGAGGAATCCTTTAAGGTAATGCCTCTTGGACCATACATGCTTCCAGCCGATACTGTGATCTTGCGGGTAGTGCTAGGAGAAGGGGTTGAGGCGCCCGCTATTCCAGCAGAGTTTAAGGTGGAGACCAATGGAGGGACAGCGCAAGCGTGCTTAACTTTGAAAAAAGCGATCCCAGATTTCGTGGAGAGCTATGAGTTCACCTTCAAGTGCAATGCAGCGCTTCCAATGGTTAAACGCTGGGCTCCGGTGGCGGTAATAGTGGTGGCAGTTGCTGCGGTAGCTGTGTTCTGGGGGCGGTTTAGAGAGAAAGTCGTGAAAGAAAGGAAAGTGGCAAAGAGAGAGGAGCGCAGACCTAGGCCTCCAGAGGAGCTTGGAGAGCTACTTTCTAAAGCTATTGACGGCTTGGATAACCTTCAAAGACTTGAAGATGCTCTTGTAAGGGGAAGAATAAGGCGTAGAGCATACAATGTTCAGAAACCGGGCTTGGAGAGCGCTCTGAGAGAAAGGCTTGGCAGAATAGAGGAGGTTCTAAGGAAGTCGGAGGAGTACGAGATATCTGCCGAGGAAGTAGAGGAGATTCGCCGCATAACCGCAGCCATCGAGAAACTCCATAGAAGAACTGTAGACCTAGCGGAGAAATTCAGGAGAAGGGAGGTCGCAAGGGGAGAGTATGAAGCTGCCTTTAGAGAGCTTAGAGAGGAGATGGCGGTGGTTAGGCTGCAAGTCGAGGAGCTTCTACGGAGGTTGAGGAGCTAGGAGCTGCTGTGAAAAGTTTAAGAGAGAATTGCCTTTCACAGTGATTATTGAAGAAGCCGGGTGGTGTAGCGGTCAAGCATGGCGGGCTTTGGCCCCGCCGACGGGAGTTCGAATCTCCCCCCGGCTACCAAATTTTC
>JAGHCH010000117.1 GCA_021160575.1 Thermoproteota archaeon
GGGCTTGGCACTGTGACCTTGGAGAATGAGCCTCCGCTGAGTGGCTTGAAGAGATGCCCACAGCCCTTCATGAAGCTCCTCGAGAAGGTTGGCAAGTTCTCCATGGAGTACGGTCTATGAGGTGAAGCAAAGATGGATGTTATCGAATGGCTTCAAGTTCACTGGGTCGAAATACTCTATGTTATCGTAGCAGTTCTAGCCGCTTTATTCATTGGTAAACTGCTGGCAATGGCGGTTAGGCGTGCTCTCATCGAAAGAGTCTCCAAGCCTGTGGCAGATAACATCGTGAAGTTGATCTACTACTCTCTTGTAGTGCTTGCAGTAGTGATGGCACTCGTTTCACTTGGAGTGGATATCACTGGCGCGGTGATGGCAGGAGGCTTTGCCGGGATAGTAATCGGCTTCGCCGCGCAAGCCTCTGTATCCAATGTGATATCAGGGCTCTTCCTCCTCTTTGAGAAGCCCTTCAAGATAGGTGATTTCATACATGTAGGCGATATAGTGGGAGCTGTAGCCGAAATAGGCGTGCTCTCCACGACTATTGTAACTTGGGATGGTGTGAAGGTACGCATCCCAAGTTCAGAGCTCTTCAATAGTAGCTTCAAGAATTACTCGGCTTCTTGTGTCCGGTTGGTGAGAGTTGGTGTTCAGATCTCCTATTCAGCCAGCATAGATGAAGCTATCAACGCGATACTATCCAAGCTTAGGGAGCAGTGGTATATTCTAGAAGAGCCTCAACCTGTAGTCCTCGCCAAAGAGTTTGCCAGTGATGGAGTCACCCTAGAGGTTAGAGCGTGGACTCCCGGCTCCACGTGGTTCATTCTCTACAGCAATCTCGCAAAGCTGGTGAAGGATGCACTTGATGAAGCTGGCATAGAAATACCCTTCCCACAGAGAGTCGTATGGTTTGCTTCTCCTCTCAAGGTAGAGGAGCCCGGGGATCTCCCCTGATATCTCCTATCTATAATGCAATTTTCATGCTCGCCATCCTCAGGTGATTGAGGGCGAACACCACTTCAAAGCCTCTTACATAGGAGCAGTCTGGAGGCACTACTCTCCTGAACAGCTTGCCGAACCCTTCGCTAAGTGCATCATCGATTCTCTCAGCAACTTCCTTAAGCGTCAAACCTTCGCAACTTGAAGAAATCCACTTCAAGGCGGCTGCTATAGTCTTGAGCTGCTGCTCCTCCACCAGCTGTTCTAGCGAAGAGAGGTCAAGGTTCACAGTTCTGTTAATCACTAGCATCTTATTTCTAATCTTCACCCTTTCAATGGATGGGAGTTTCCACAGCCTTCTAGCTGCTGGAGGGCTAAAGAGCCATCCGGTTACTTTCTTCCTCACAAGCTGCTTAGCTTGTTCGGTGATATCTCTGGGGGTGTACTCCTCCATCAGAATTATGGTATCCGCAGCTGCTAGTAGCTCACTTGAACTTCCAGCAGCTATTATGAAGGAAACCCCCAACCTCTCGTATATCTCTCTGAGAAGAGAGGACAGAGGCTTAACTGGCTCCTTTTTGATCAAAATCCTCATCTTGTCATCTTGAGTTAAGAAGTTTGTAGCAATGGTGTCCTCATCGATAAGAATTACCTCTGCACCGAGTTCCAAGGCTTCACACAGCCATGCCGCAGCTGAAGTGGTTCCAGAGGCCTCCTCGGTGGTGAAGGTGGAGGTGTCTACTTTGCTCGGCAACTCGCTAATGAAGGGTGAGATGTCAACGCACCTTACAATCCTCCCATCCTCAGACCTGATCTTAACGGCGCTTCTCCTAGTAACTACGAATTCCCTTCCATCGCCTTCTACGTGGTTATATACGCCCTCTTGAATCGCCCTTAGAAGAGTGGTCTTTCCATGATATCCCCCGCCGGTGATCACCGTTACTCCTTCTGGAACCCCCATTCCAGCGATGATTCTCCCGCTGGGAAGTCTGAAGACTACGCTGAGCGATGGAGGCGAGCGGAAGGGCTTCGCTGTAGCCATGGGTCTAACACTATAGCTCGATTCTCTCGGGAGGATGGAGCCGTCAGCTATGAATGCCACCAACCCGCGCTTCTTCAGCTCTCCTCTGAGGAACTCCTGGTCCAAGAACAGCTCGACATGTCTCTCTAAGCTGGCCATATCCACATGCCTTCTCGTCAAGCTGGCCTCCACGACTTTCGGAAGAGTTTCAAGAAGAAGTATGCCTGCCGCTTTTCCAAGGATCCGCCTCCCCCTAGCTGGCAGCCCTACGTAAATCCTTGCAACTATGTTTCCGTTGCATGTTTCTACGCATGATCTCTGCAAGATACACGGGCTTGGCTTAGGGACGCCTAGGAAGCCGCCGTTGCCAGTTCCCATTTTTCTTCGATGCCTTTTGCATTCCTCGTAGAGCTGTCTAGCTAAAAAGTCGGAGAAGGGGGTTGCTGCCTCCCTCTCGAGAAACTTTCTAGGGAAGCCGTGCTCCTCAGCTTTCAGCAAAACTTCCACCATAGATGGCGGGGCAAAGGGATCTTCTTGAATCCTCGTGAAAGTCAGTGTAAAGAACTTCACTCTGAAGCTCTTCCCTTGAAGAAACTTGTACCCCTTGTACCCCCGTCCATCAAGCCTTGAAAGAAGCCTTTCAAGTCTAGTTTTTTCTTCTTCTTCCAGTGGCAAGCGCCCCCTCTCCCGTAAGAACCTCTAGTAGCTTAGATGCTCTCTCTAAAAGAGAGTGTTGGTAGCCGGGGGGAGATTCGAACTCCCGTCGGCGGGGCCAGAGCCCGCCATGCTTGGCCGCTACACCACCCGGCTTCCTCTATAGCCAGTAATAACTAGAGGATGGCTTTTAAGCTTGACTTCTCTCCCGCACCTTGGCGGCTATAGCTTTAGCCATTCATCGGTTTTCGCGTTGCCGCCCAAATCGTAGGTGACTACTTTCCCTTCTCGGAGAGCATCCACTACCGCATCTTCTACCAGCTTAGCTGCTTCCTTGAAGCCCAGCCACTCCAGCATCATTTTCATTGAGAGGATAGCTGCGGTCGGATTGGCGATGCGCTTTCCAGCCATTTTTGGAGCTGTGCCGTGCACGGGTTCAAACATAGCATAGTTGTCTCCTATGTTCGCTGCTGGAGCTAGTCCTAGTCCTCCAGCGACTTCTGCTGCTTCATCGCTTAAGATGTCGCCGAAGAGATTCTCTGTCACCACAACATCGTATTCATCTGGCTTCCTCACTAGATTTCTAGCCATGGCATCAATGTGCACTTCCTCTATCTGCACCTCGGGATAGTGCCTGCCCGCATCGTATACCGCCTTCTTGAAGATGTTGTCGGTGAGCCTCAAGATATTGGCTTTGTGCACAAAGGTCAGTTTCTTCCTCCTTTGCATGGCAAGCTTAAAGGAAAACTCAGCAACCTTCAAGCAAGCTTTCCTAGTGATAACTCTAAGCGCAACACCAGCGTCTTCTCCTACTGAAAACTCGATCCCAGAGTAGAGTCCCTCGGTATTCTCCCTCACAATAACCATGTCCATCTGCTTTAAAGCTCTGGTTCCTGGGTAACTTTTAGCTGGCCTCACGTTGGCGTATAGGTTAAACATCTTTCTAATTTGTACTGCTACGCTTGGGGGAGCTTTAGGATCTTCTAATGTGGTTATAGGTCCTTTAAAAACGCAATCAGATTCCTTGAGAAGTTCCACGGTCTCTTGGGGGAGGTTTGTGCCATATTTCTCTATGGCATAGAGCCCTGCATCGGCTTTGATCAGCTTAAGCTGAACCTCCGGTCTAACTTCCGTCACGGCATCTAACACCAGCAGTGCGGCTTCTGTCACCTCTGGGCCTATTCCATCCCCGGGAAGGACAACCACCTTGAACCTCCTAGTCATGAATGCATCCTCCCTTGGAGTTAAAGGCGCTATCTAAAGCCTAGCTATGAAGTATAAAGGGGTTTTGCTCAGTGGTAAAGAAAAAGAAGGGGAAAGTGGCTGATTGAGGAAGCCTACTTCCATGAAATCAAGTTCACATTGGCTAGGGCGTTGAGTATCGCTACTACCGCTTCCTCAACAGATTCCAGGGGCATTTCAGACTTACTGCTGATTTCAGCTGAGATCTCCTTCACTGTTTTCTCTCCATCACAGAACATCCACAACGCGTAAACTGCTGGCGGAAGGCTGAAGGCATCTCCCTCGTTGTTGACCACGATGTATCCTTCCGGGGTAACGCCCACTTCCTCGCCAACCTTTGTAGGTTTTTTCGGCAATGCTTCTTCAACGATCTCTCTACTCAATCTAGGCGCTTCCTCTTCACCCATGGTTTTAGACACACCCTACTAGAATCCACCCCCAAAGAAGGAGTTCTTAAAGGGCTGAGAACTCCTTCAGAGGAAGGCGGTCTCACCACCCTTTCTCACAGCCCATATTAAAATATTGCCCCCTTGCATTTTTGCTGGAAGTTAATCGCAAAGCTTATATATGCGTAAAGTTTATAAGGGTGATTGGCGCGAACCGACGCCTTCTAGTGTCTCTAGGATGACGATTCTTCGCGCTTCTCGTAGCTCACGCGTATTAGGTTGGAGGAGGTGAAATCCCCTATGTCAAGCTCACTCGCCGAGAAGAGAGAGCCCCGCAAGGAAGTAGAGGACACCACACCCAACCGCTGCCCTGAGTGTGGAGGTACGCTCTTCATTCATAACTATGAAAGAGGAGAAGTTGTCTGTGCTAACTGCGGACTAGTGGTTAGCGAGAGAGTTATTGATCAAGGCCCTGAGTGGAGGGCCTTCACCCCCGAAGAGCGGGAGAAGAGAAGCCGTGTAGGCTCTCCTCTTTCACCTGCTGTTCATGATCGTGGTCTTTCAACAGTCATTGATTGGCGCGACAAGGACGCCATGGGTAGGCGATTAGAGCCCCGTAAGCGGATCGAAATCCTCCGCTGGAGGAAATGGCAAATCCGCACGAGAGTGCACAGCTCTCTCGACAGAAATCTAGCGCAAGCTATGAGCGAGCTCGATAGGATCAGCTCTCAACTGGGGCTGCCTAGGAGCGTCAAGGATGAAGCAGCTGTAATCTACAGACGTGCTGTTGAGAAGGGCTTGGTGCGTGGAAGATCCATAGAGTCGGTTATGGCTGCCGCTATCTACGCGGCGTGCCGTGAGCTTAAGATCCCTCGAACCCTAGATGAGATTGCTAAATACACCAAGTCTGGCAGGAAGGATGTAGCAAGATGCTATAGACTCTTACTACGTGAGGTCAGTATTCGCGTGCCCATCGCGGATCCGCTAGATTTCATTTCAAGAATTGGGGGGACTCTTGGTCTAAGCGGCGTTACTCAGCATAGAGCTGCTGAAATCATTAAAGAGGCCAAGCGGCTAGGCATTACAGCTGGAAAAGACCCAGCAGGTTTAGCTGCAGCTGCCATTTACATAGCTTCTCTACTTGAAAATGAAAGAAAAACTCAAAAAGAAATAGCCCAAGCCGCACAGGTAACCGAGGTAACTGTCCGCAACCGCTACAAGGAGCTCATCCGCACCCTGAAGATAGAAGTTCCTGCACAGTAGCTTTTCAACTACTAGACTTAGCTCAGGGCAGCGGTTAAGCAGTGTTTTTCCTTTACTCCACGTCGATGTTCTCCGCTGGAAAGCCCGCCTCCACCAAGAGTTCTGGCACTCTGCCTCGATGGTCTCCTTGAAGCTCTATTTTGCCGTTCTTGCTGGTGCCTCCACAGGCGAGCTTGCTCTTCAGCTTGGCGGCGAGTTCATGGAGGTCGATGCTCTTCTCGTCGATGCCCTCGATGATAGTGACCTCTCTCCCCCACTTCCTTTTTTCCACTCGTATCTTGATGCGCTGCTGCTCCTTTACAATGGCTTGGCATACACAGAGGTCTTTAGGTAGCCCACAGACAGGGCATATTTCGCTCAAGCCGCTTTATCACCACATTGCCTTATAA
>JAGHCH010000130.1 GCA_021160575.1 Thermoproteota archaeon
CCCTTATAGCCGCTAAGGCTTCTGCGCCTCTCTCCGGCTCTGGGAAGGCTAGATCCACCACCAATCCCTCACCCTTAGAGAGCTTCACGCCCCTCCACTTCTCCACGACTGGAGCGCAGAAGGAAGGCTGCACTCCAATAAGCCTCGCAGAAGCCTTCTGGATCAGTCCTAGAGCTTCAAGCTCCTTCAACCCCTTCCAAACAGCTGTGATCAAGCCTCCAGACCCCACAGGAACCACCAACACCTCTGGGCACCTCCAGCTCAGCGCGGAGCAGATCTCGAAGCACACGGTCTTGAACCCCTCCACCATGTAGGGGTCAGCGCTCCTTACGCAGTAAAGCCCGCTGCACTCCAGCCCGGGCTGCCAAGCCTTAACCTTCGCTCCATAAGCTATCATCTGGTAGAGCTTAGCGGCGTCAATGGGCTCCCTCAGCAAAGCCAAGCACTCCAAACCAGCGCGAGCCGTATAGGCTGCCAGTGATGCCCCCAAGTTCCCCTTGAAGACTCCGCAAACTCCTCTAACACCGTGATCCAGCAGCTTGGAGACTAATACTGCGCTCCCCCTATCCATGAAGCTGCCAGTGGGATTCTCCCCCTCATTCTTGAGCAAGACCTTCTTCAGCTTCAGTTCCTCTGAAAGCCTCGCTGCTCCCAGCAGCGGTGTCCCTCCCTCTCCGAGAGATACCTCAGAGCTAGTCGGAGGCAAAAGGCGTCTAAACCTCCAAATCCCCTCATAGGGCTCCCCTCCATCAAGCATTTCAGCATCAACATCGCTGAAGCCATAAACAGCCAGCAACGTTCCTTGGCAGCTGGGGCATCTGCCACCAGTCTCTAAGGGCACTTCAACCAGTTTTCCACACTTCGTGCATCTGAAGCCTAGCAGCATGAGGCCAAATCACCTAAATACTAAGGTTTTAGCATTAGTATTTATGCCTCCTCTACACAGCTTTCTATACCACACAGTCCTCGGAGCTGAAGACTCATGGAGCGGCGTGAACTAGCTCTAGCTGCTGTCTTCACAGCCCTAGTCTGCGTGGCCACTATGTCCATTCAAGTCTATATCCCCGCTACGAGGGGCTACTTCAATGTGGGGGAGGTTATGGTCTACACCGCCGCCCTCCTTCTCGGCGCTAGGCTTGGAGCCGTGGCTGGAGGTGTTGGCTCGGCGCTAGCTGACCTTCTAACTGGCTACGTGGTGTATGCTCCAGCTACCTTGGTGATTAAGGGGTGTGAGGGCTTCATAGTGGGGTGGCTCAGCCGAAGGCTGCTGAAGCTCTCCAGCAGAGCTGGCTTTCCAATGTCCGCTGTGCTGGGCTCCTTTGCCGGGATAGCTGTATGGTTCATGGGCACCCGCTTCTACGTTGGTGAAGCCGAGCTATCGATAGGCTCTTGGACCTACATCATCTTCGCCAGCGAAGAGGTGTGGATTGCTATGGCTGTAGCGGTTTTCGCCATCGTCGTGCTCTTAGGCTTCCTTGCGAGGCTCCCCTCTGGAGTTCAAGCTTTAGCCGTTCTAGTGGGCGGTGCAGTGATGGTTTCCGGCTACTTCCTCTATGAAGCTGCATTATTCGGAGTAGCTGTCGCTGCTGTGGAGGTTCCCTTCAACGTCTTCCAGGCTCTGATAGGACTGCTAATCTCCCTACCACTGGTTAACGCCTTGAAAAAGGCGCTGCCAGAGTTTCCGTAATCTCTTTAAACATCTTCCAAGCACGTTACTTCAATAGGAGATGGAGGTTTTCTCTTGAAAAAAGCACTTCTAGCGGGCTCTCTGACCATGCTTGCCCTTCTAGTATTTATGTTCACTCAGGGCGCTTCAGCTGCAAATGAAGAATACCCGGTGATCTGCATCAAGGTTACAACCACCCCTCTGGTGGGGATGTCCGAGGTTTTCTTCGGCTTCCACTCAAATGCTACTCTAGGGTACGACAGCCTCTACGATTCACCAGCTCCTCCACCTCCCTTTGAAGGAATAGATGCCTACTTCTACAACCGCTATGGAGGTCCCACGGGAGTTGAAGACCGTCTGCGGAAGAGCATCTACCCCATACTCTCCGATGCCAACTGGACTCTCTACATAGTCTACTATAGCAATAAGGGCTCTACAGTTACACTCCTCTGGAACATGACTGCAGCTCAGCTCTGGCTTGGAGATTTAAAGCTTCTAGTCTTCTTAGCTGGAGATAAGTTAATCGAGGAAATCGACATGAAGCAGCAAGACAACTACTCCTTTAATGTTCCCCGCGATAGCTACGGCGAAAAATACCAGTTTATAGTGAAGTATCACTGTGAAGTCGATAGAACACCTCCAGAAATCTACAAGGTTCGGCCTAAAGATACTATAGATGTTGCCACCCCTGTAATCAAAGCCTTCTACAGAGATCCTTCTGGCATCAACACATCCTCTGTGCGGCTATACTTGGATGGCATCAATATATCTGAAATCCATGTGACTGAAAGCTTTGTTTCCTACAAGCCTTCAGAGCCCCTTCAGCTTGGAGTGCATACCGTCAAAATAGTAGTTGAAGACCTGCATGGCAATAGAGCTGAGAAGACATGGAAGTTCAAGGTGGTAACTAAACCTAAGGTTGAAGTGCTACATGAGGCCAAGGTTGCCGATCTGCGTTTATGCTCGGTGGAAGCTTACACCCAAGTGGAGGTCAATATAGAACATCCTTCACTAACCTTCCCCGTGGTAAACTTGACTGTGATGCCCAGCTCCAGCTTTAAGGTTGGGTGGTTTAATGTCACTGTTCATAGGCATGTGGCTGAGCTACCCCCGGTAGCTGAGCGTAAAGTCTACCTTTACCTTGAAGTCTCCCACAACATCTCCGTGGAGTCCGCCTCTCTTTGCTTCAGAGTGAACTCCAGCTGGCTAGAGCAAAACAACATCCCTCCCGAGAACATAGTCCTTCTCAGATTCAATGGTGAAAAGTGGATTCCACAGGAAACAAATCTGCTAAGAGCTGGCGACAGCTGCTATATCTACGAGGCGATCCTCACAGAGTTCTCTTACTTAGCGATAGCTGGCAAGCCAGAGGTAGTAGATATCACTCCCCCAACACTGGCGGCGCAGGCAGTGGTCAAATACCTAGGCACTGGAGAAACATTCAAGTACAGTGCTCAAGCCGGAGATGTCATCACTATCCCGGTGGATGGGTCGAAGCAGCCTACCATCGCTGTATCCGCTAACTTTAGCGATGCCTCCGGCATTTCAGATGTGGACATATTGCTTAACGGTTCCAGCATCTTTAGAGAAGCACAGGTCACTGAGAGCACTCTAGTCTACAACTTTCAAGAACCTAGAGCTGGCTTTCACAATATAACCATCCTAGCCATCGATGCCTGCAACAACACAGCCTTACTAACCATGATTTTCAACGTGGCTAAGCCGCCAGCACCGAAGGATACCACTCCACCTACACTGTCTGCTAATTTCACAGTAACCCGCCAGCCCAAAGGAGAGGAGCCCATTTCCAAGACGTGGATCATTGAAGGAGTAGAGTCAGCGAACTTCACGGTGGAGAAGAACGAGACGCCGCTCAGCATGACGGTAAAAGCCTGCTACGGAGATCCCTCTGGAGTATCCAACGTGGAGCTCCTCCTCGATGGATCTGACGTCACAAGCAGCGCTGAAATCTCCAACAGCACGCTATCTTATACTCTTCCAGAACTCCAGCCCGGCGAGCACCAGCTACTCATCAAGGTCTCTGACACCTACGGCAATACTCGAACACTGCAGCTCAGCATCTCGCTGGAAAAACCGCCTGAAAAGCCGTCTCAGCCGCAGCCAACTCTCTCCAGCTCTATCATCATGTTTGGAGTGGCCGCCATAGCTGCCACAGCAGTAGTGGTCATCGCAGTTCTGGCTATTAGGCGGTAACACACAAGATAATAGAGGGCTTCACAGCAGGATACCTTAAAGCAATGCGTGTAGTGAAAGGCATTGAGTGATGTGGAGCACCGCGCAGCTATCGTGGTCTCAAAGAAGTTTTTCGAGAAGCACTGCAAGAGGTGTCCATGGCTCATAGCTTATACTCACAGTAGAAATGCTGTGAAGGTTCTTTGCGAGAAGGGCTCCGAGTGCGAGTACTTCAGCTTAGCCCACACCATGATAGACTCCATGTATGAGTAGTCAAAGGCAGTTCAGCTTTTACAAGTTCTATAATCCATATAAGTTTTATATAGACTTGGCTGCGTGACTTCTATTTGAAGGAGGTTCTCTATGACCACCATTGCTGTCAGCAACGCTACAAAGAGAAAACTCTTAGAGGTAGCTGCTGATCTTCAGCGGAGGCTCGGTAGAAAGGTGGACTTCGATGATGCCATCAGCTACCTAATCTCACTTTACGAGGAGAATGCGAAGAGGTATGAGCTATTCGAGTTGTTCTGCCGTCCCGTCAAGGAGGCTTCCTTTGAAGAGCTTTACCAAGAGCTGGTAGAGGAGAGGCGTCGAGATGAGGAGAGGGAAGCCCGGAAGTCCTCGCTATTCTCTTGATGGCGGCGCTCTGATCGCCTTAGCCATAGGCGATCCCTCCACACAGCAGCTTAAGAGAGCTTTGCTCAGAGGGGAGGTTGAAGCCTACACGCATGAATTGGCCCTCATAGAGCTCGCTTACATTCTCTGCAAGAGGTTCGGCTGGCATGTGGCACAGGTTAAACTTAGCAGTCTCCTAAAATCTCGAGTGGTTGAGGTGGTTAGGCTACCTGAGCTGGTTGAAGAGGCTTCAAGAATTAAGTGTGAGCGTGCTCTCTCGGTGGCTGACTGCTGCACCCTGGCTTTAGCTGCCCTCTATAGCTGCAAAGCCCTCTTCGCTAGAAGGGAGAGGGAGCTTGAAGCTGAGATTTCAAGGAAGCCTCTCGAAGTTGAAGTAGAGTTTCTCTCCTAGAGCGCCAGCCTTCTCATGACGGCGCCTTTCGAGGCTGATTCAGCCAGCATTGCATAGCGGGCGAACACTCCTCTCAGAGGCTTTCTCAAGGGCTTCCAGCTTCTACGCCTCTCCTCTAACTCGACCGTATCCACTTCAAGCTCTAGGACCCGCCTCTCCACATCGATCTCGATGAAGTCGCCATTCTCCACCAAGGCTATAGGTCCTCCCTCAGCAGCCTCTGGAGAGACATGGCCCACCATCAAGCCGCGAGTAGCCCCAGAGAACCTACCATCAGTAACCAAGGCGACCTCCTCACCCAATCCCTGGCCAACCAAGATGGAGGTTATGGTCAGCATCTCCCTCATCCCAGGGCCTCCCTTAGGACCTTCGTAGCGGATGACAACAACATCTCCCTGTTCAATCTCCCCGTTCTTCACCGCCTCCACAGCTTCCTCCTCAGAGTTGAACACCTTCGCCGGACCCCGATGCTTTATCTTCTTCAATCCAGCAGTCTTTATCACCGCACCATCTGGAGCCAAGCTCCCCTTCAAGACTGCCAGCGCCCCGGTGGATCGCACTGGGTTGGAAGTAGATCTTATCACCTTCTCATCCAGCACCCTTGCTCTCTTTAGAAGCTCACCTATAGGCTCGCCAGCCACTGTCAAGGCATCTAGGTGTATCAAGCCTGCTTTAGCTAACCTCTTCATCACCGCTTGAACTCCTCCAGCTCTATCCAAGTCTTCAACGGCTATTGGGCCGCCGGGCATCATGTCAACCAGCTGAGGAGTTCTCTTGCTGATTTTATCGAAGAGTTCTAGGGACAAGTCCACCTCGGCTTCACGGGCAATTGCCATCAAGTGCAGCACAGCGTTGGTGGAGCCGCCAAGTGCAACATCCACCGCAATCGCGTTTTCAAAGGCTTCCCTAGTTAAGATCCTTCGAGGAGTCAGATGCTCTTCTACGAGCTTCACAATTCTCCTGCCAGCCTCTCTAGCCAGTCGAAGTCTCCTCGCATCGACAGCTGGAATGGTGCCTCCACCTGGCAGCGTCAAGCCCAGCGCCTCTATTAAGCACGCCATCGTATTTGCAGTGTACATGCCAGCACAGCTCCCCACGCCGGGGCAGCAGTGATCCTCAATGAGTTTCAGCTCCTCAAGGGTTATCTCACCTTTCAAGTACCTGCCCACAGCCTCAAAGACATCCCCTAAAACCAGCCTCCTACCGCCGTAGTAGCCGCAGAGCATGGCTCCACCGCTTACGAAGATGCATGGTATGTCCAGTCTAGCAGCAGCCATCACCATCCCCGGCTCGATCTTGTCGCAGCTGGAGATCAACACCAACCCGTCAAGCTGGTAGGCATTAGCCATCAGCTCCACGGAGTCGGCTATCACCTCGCGGCTGATCAATGGGCTCTTCATGCCCTCATGCCCCATGGCAATACCATCGCAAATAGCAATAGTGTTAAACTCCAGAGGGGTTCCTCCAGCAGCGTAAACACCCGCCTTAACAGCTTCAGCCACCCTCCTCAAGTGCACATGCCCTGGAACAAGCTCATTCCAAGAGTTAGCAATCCCTATCAGAGGCTTCTCAATGTCCACGTCGTCCAAGCCTAATGCTTTCAACAGCGAGCGCTGAGGCGCTCTCTCGGCACCTCTCTTAACAATGTCGCTTCTCAAACCACTGCATCCCCCCATAGCTCTAGGAGAATATGCTTAGATAAAAGGTGAAGAAGAGGGTAAAAAAGTAAGCTGACGGCTACGCGCAAATCTTCAAGATCTAATTAGGGTTAGGAGCATCTTAAACTTCTCAACGGCATCAACTGCGTGTGGCCTATTGGCAGGCATGATGATGGCTTCACCAGCCTTGAGCTCGAAGACCTCGCCTTCAATGGTGATATTCACTTTACCATCCAAAACGTAAACCAAGGCATCAAATGGAACTGTATGCTCGCTCAAGCCCTGCCCTTTATCGAAGGCGAAAAGCGTAACCGTGCCTGTTTCATGGTCAATGATAGTCTTGCTTACAATAGCTCCATTTTGGTAGTCGATGCTTTCAGCAAGGTTGAAGACCCGCTTAGTCGGGATTTTCACTCCCTTCTTCTCCATATTCAACACTCTGGGATGTTCTCCAAAAACAGCTATTTTCCCTTGATCCCTCACATGTTAGGGTTCCTGTGTATATGCATGCCCTATGGCGTATCCCATTGCTGCGCTTTTGCCAGTGAGCCACATCTTGTAGCTGTAGAAGTCTCCATGACCGTCAAACTTTGTTGGGCTGTGGAGCACCCATGGCGTGTAGCTGCGATCCTCCCTCCATTGCACGCCATCATCCTTGTGGAAGACTGGCTCGGGATCCTTAGTCCATGAGATAAGGTCTGTACTGTAGGCGTAGCCTATTCCATCATAGTAGTGAAGGTTTCCAGACCCCCCGCTGTACCACATATGGTACTTACCATCACTGTAGACGATGTGTGCATGGTATGCGTAATTGCTGTCCCACTTACCTTGCGTGGGGAGCAGTACTGGCTGGTCTCCATAGCGGATCCAATGAATGCCATCTACTGAGTAGGCTAGAGCTGAGGCTTCATAAACCCACGTGTAGCCCGGCTGCTGCACATCGCCGACGTCAAAGAACATGATGAACTTGTAGGTTCTCGGTTTGTCATCTGAGTAGTTGTTGGGTGTGCTAGCCCCTTTGTTGGTTCCGGAGGCGTTGTAAATAACGTGGCTTGCACCGTAGACGTGGTACCACCATGTTGAAGAGCCCTTTATAACTAGGGGCCTTTTCGGATCTTGCTGCACCATTCGCTCATTAAACCATGAGGTCCCATCGTTGGACTCAGCGTAGCCTATGGGGTCCACCTGCTTCACGGAGCTGTTATCAAGTGCTTCTGTCCAGTAGTAGATCCTATACTTCGCTCCGCCTCCAAAGCCTCCAGAATCGTAGAGAACAACTGGATGCCTTTGCTCCGCAGCTGTCAAGCCCGTGATCTTTCCAACCACATACCAGCTCTTGCCATCCTCGCTGTATGCGAAGGCTATTCCATCGTGAGTGTCAAACCACATCTTGTAGTATGGCGTCACTTGATAGG
>JAGHCH010000086.1 GCA_021160575.1 Thermoproteota archaeon
AGGAGTAGAGGGCGCCGTTCTTGGAGATTCCTATGACTCTGAAGCCTTGATCATTGTAGTCGAAGGCTGCTTGGGCGTAGACGATGTACCATCCAGACTCCTTTGGGGTGAAAACGCCGTTGGCGTACTCATCGTTTAGATCCACTGTTTCCTTATCATAGCGCACAGTAACCCACTGGTCGGCGGCAATAGTCTGAGTGGTTGAAAGGTATGCTCTTACCATGCTGGTGGTCTCGGTGGGAGCTGTAGAAACGAACTCCAAGCCATCTCCAGTTGCCTTGACCCTCACGTAGTATCCAGCTGCTCCAGCGTAGGTGTTAGGGTATCATCTAGATCTAGGAAGCTCTTGGACTCTAGATCGCTTAGACTGCTGCCAGTTTTATCAACGATGCTCCATGCAACCTCAGCTATGTCTGCGCTGGTGATACTCTTATCTGCGATATCCCCGCCAGTGAGAGAACCATCGGCGATGTGGCTTCCCGTAATGGAGTTTGCTGCTATATCCGTGCCAGTTATTGTTCCATCAGCGATGTGCTCACTTTTAACAGCGTTGAACGCTATCTTTTCAGAGGTGATGCTCCCGTTGGCTAACTTACTGCCATCTATGCCTCCGCTTCGTATAGTCACCATGTAGCTGGACTAGCTGACTTCAAAGATATTGCCGTCAAGTTTCTCTATGAGGAAGCCGGGCTCTGGATCCTCGTTACACGCCTTTACCTTGAAGGTATCAACGCCTCCCTGCGCTATTGGCACTACTTCGATGTACTGCGTCATGGCGGTGGTTGCCTTGGAGGAGGAGACCTTTATGAGGTAGTATCCTTTGAGGGGCTCGTCTACAGTGAAGGTGATGGCTCGGATCTCCTTTGGAGGAATGGACACGGCTATGTTGGTTGCAGTATAAGTGACGCTGCGCGTCTCCGAGCTAATTATGTAGACTGCGGGGATGATGGCGGTGGAGCTGCCGAGGTTTCTAACGTAGACTGTTATGGTCGAGCCGCTTGTGTACACTGCCTCAATTACCAAGGGGATCTCCGTAGCTTCGCTTGTTGTTGGAGCCTTCACTAAGCCTATTACTGCGAGATAGGCAACCAAGGAAGCGGCTACAGTGACTGCAGCTAAAATCAATACTGCCACCACGCCACCTAGGCTTCTACGGCTCAACAAAGCAGCCCTCCACCCCTATTCAAGACGCTTTCTTCCGCTCTATAATGGAAAATGCTAGCTTAATTAAGTGTCTAAGCCAAATAGAATGAAAAACTACATGGAAAGCTGTGGAAGAACTTTAGAGAATTTATGAAGATGTGTTGAAGTCGCTTAGCGCACAGCTGATGGAAAAGCCCAGGCGGCAGAGGAGGAGATGGCGGGCCCGGTGGGATTTGAACCCACGATTCCCGGCTCCGAAGGCCGGTGCCTTAATCCGGGCTAGGCCACGGGCCCTTCTTCTGCGGTATCTAATTACTGGGGTTTGCCTCTAATTTTTACTGGTGGTTGGAGGGGGTTTTGTGGAGTATGGTGATGTTCTCCGCTACTACTCCAGGGAGGATGTGAGAAAGGAGATTGTGGAGTACTGTAGGGGTAGGTGGGTGGCTCTGGAGGGGGAGGAGAGGGGTGGTAAGAGGGTTTTCATTAGGTATTGGCGAGATGGGAGGCCGCTGACTGCTGCTAGCGTAGTGGAGCTTGCCAAGATGTTTGAGCGCTATAGGGGGGTGCACCCCCGCACTGTTTATGGCTCCGTCAACGTCTATCGAGTTGTTGAGAAGGAGGAGGATCTGGAGAAGGGAGAGAATATCGCGTTTACTTCGCCTATATGGGATATTGACGGGAGCCTCGAAATCTGGGAGCTGGTTTTGGAGGCGGGAAGAGTTATCGTGGATTTCCTCAGCCGGCATGGAGTGGAGAAGTCGGTGTTCTTGAAGTGGTCTGGGGAGGGATTGCATGTTCACATTCATGAGAGAGCCTTCTCGAGGGAGCTGCTCGATAAGTATCACCCTCTCGATGTGGCTTACTCCATTGTGGAGTACTCGCTGAGATCTTGCAAGCCGGAGCTGTTGAGGATTGTTGAGAAGAGCAAGGGTGTCGTGAAGGTGGAGAATGAGATAGATTTGAAGAGGGTGTTCACAGCCCCTCTTTCCCTTCACAGGAGGAGGGATCTTGCCTGCGTGTGCTTCAAGCCAGATGCCATGAGTTCATTTTCGCTGGAGTGGGCTGACCCGTGGAATCCTAGGCATGACGGCTCTTGGAGGGAGTTTGTTGAGGGGGAGGCAGATAAGCTGGCTTTGACGGCTATTCAAGTTGTTGGAGGCTATGGAGGGTGGAGGGAGGTTCGTGAGAAGGCTACGAGGATAGCTGCCGAGGCGCCTCCAGTGCCTAGGAAGATTGGCAGGTTCCAAGTGATGGGACTGCTGCAGGCAGCTAGATACTATGTTTTAACTGGAGATCTGGAGAAAGCCAAGTCGTTTGGCTTGAATAGGGCGATCTTCTATGCTTGGGCGAAGCACCATGGTGGGGCTAGAGCTGCTTCGCTGAGGGGAGCGCCTCGAGCAAAGAAGGTGGAATTAAAGGAGGTGTGCGGGGAGGAGGTGCCGGTGGCTGAGGACGGCTTCTTCGCCATGGGCGGAGTAGTGCAGACACCTCGAGACTACGATAGGCAGGTTGCATTTAACATCAGCTCGGCGGTGCCCTACGAGGAGGCATGGAAGGCTGCGGTGGAATATGTGAAGAAGTTTCCGAGGGGTGTTTTAACGGATCAGCAGAGGTTCTTTAAGGAGGTGTATGAACCAGTTAGGGACAGCTTCATTGAGAAGGTGCTGAAACGTGGGACACGTATTCCACGTCAGATGACCTTAGATAGCTTGCTCTCTCAATCTAGCTCCAACTAAAGCAAAAGCACTTATAAGTGAAAGACTTGTAGGAAGTTAAAGAGCAACTATTGATGTAATTCTCCTAGTTTGCTCCATAGTGCTGGGATCATTTGCGCTTTGGCTATGAAGGTGATGGACTGTTGGAGGGGGAATCCCTACTTGGGCAGACCTTGAGAAACATCCGCTTCGCGCGGCATTAATCTTCGGGGCTGCAGAGATCGTGCACATTGCACTGAACTTTAGGGCGCTGGTGAACCTTCTCAAGAGATAACCGTTTCCAAGGTGATAGGATTAAGGGATGGCGGGCCCGGCGGGATTTGAACCCGCGACCAACGGGTTTCTTCCAATGGAGGTTAAAAGCCCGCTGCTCTACCTTGCTGAGCTACGGGCCCGCTGTGATGTGAATAGTTAGCGGGCATCTTATATTGTTTATCAAGCTATGGGAAATCCTTTAATGTAAGTGTTGTAAGCCTCTCGGTGAGGATGGTGGATTAGTTGAAGCTTAGCCGCCCTAGGGGTATGAGGGATTTCCTTCCCGAGGAGATGCTGCTGAGAAGGGGTGTTATCGAGAAGATCAGAGAAGTCTTCGAGAGCTTCGGCTTTGGAGAGCTGGACACTCCCGCCATGGAGCATTGGGAGATTTTGAGCGCCAAATGCGGGGAGGAGGTGCTGGAGCAGATCTACGCCTTTGAGGATAAGGCGGGAAGGAGGCTGGGGCTACGCTTCGACTTAACTGTCCCGCTTGCTAGGGTTGCTGTCATGAATCCGGGATTGCCTAAGCCGTTTAAGAGGTATGCGATAGGTAAGGCTTGGCGCTATGAAGAACCTCAAAGTGGGAGGCTGAGGGAGTTTCTACAGGCGGATGCTGATATTGTGGGCTGCCCCTACATGGATGCCGATGCTGAAGTACTAGCAGTAGCTGTTGAAGCCTTGAAGAAGCTAGGCTTGCCAGATTTTGAGATCCGCCTCAACAACCGGAAGGTGCTCGAGGGATTGGCAAGAGAAGCTGGTGTTCCAGAGGGAAGAGAGCTTGATGCGTTTAGAGCCCTCGATAAGCTGGATAAGATAGGCGTGGAGGGGGTACTTGAAGAGTTTGAGGCGAGGGGTCTTGGGAGGAGTGTTGGAGAGGAGATGCTCAATCTGGCTGCATCTGGGGGAGAAGAGGTTCTAGCAGAAGCTGAGAAGCGACTGGCGAAGCATGAAGTAGCTGCAGAGGGATTGAGGGAGCTTCGAGAGATTTTGGAATTAGCAGAGGCTTACGGCTACAAGAATAGCATAGTGGTGGATCTCAGCCTAGCTAGAGGACTAGACTATTACACGGGACCCATCTATGAGGTGAAGGTGAAAACCTATGCCGCTGGCAGCGTAGCTGGCGGAGGAAGATACGATAAGCTCATAGAAATCTTGGGCGGCCCGCCGACCCCGGCAACCGGAATCTCGCTGGGAGTAGAGAGAATAGTTGAAGTTCTGAAAGAGGCGAGAGGCGGAGGAGGTCGGAAGACCAAGACCCAAGTATTTGTCGCTGTTACTGATCCGACGCTTCGCTCGGAGGCAATTAAGGTTGCTAGGGAGCTGAGGAGTAGAGGGGTGTGTTGTGAGTTGGATTTGATGCAGAGGAGGCTCTCTAGGCAGCTTGAATATGCTGATAGCAAGGGGATTCCCCTCGCCGTGATTGTTGGGAGAAGAGAGCTGGAGCGGGGATTGTTCACCTTGAAGGATCTACGCACATGGAGTCAGAAGGCTGCAAGTCTTGACGAGATCGCAGAGGAGGCGCTAGAGATGGGGAGGGAGCGGACTTAAGAGGAAGGCTATTAAGGCTAATAGCATGAAGAGGAGCACTCTATTTTTGATTTTGAGGGCAGAAGATGGAGTGCACTGAGTTAAGATTTTGAAGGAAGCATAAAGGAAGCCGGCATCAACTATGAGAATCACCAAAACATATGGAAGCCCAGCTTCACCTAAGGCCACTGGAAGGGGTGTAAGAGCAACTGCGAGAAGGTAGAATATTGAGGCAGCTAAAGCCGCCTTGGCTGCTCCATAGCGCACAGCTAGAGTTTTTACGCCTTTTTCGGCGTCGCCTTTCATATCTGCAATTCCCTTGGTGACCTCTCTCCCCACTGTAGCGAGAAGGGCGATAAGAAAGAGTATTCCTAGAAGAGGGGGGATGTTGCCTACAGCTGCTCCGCCAAAGATGAAGGGTATCGCCACACAGAGAGCTACGAGGAAGTTCCCCGGCAGCCCAGTGCGCTTAGCCCTGGAGTTATAGGTAAAGGCGATGATTGCTGCCAGCACGGCTATTACAAGGGCTTCTGGAGTTGTTAGAGCAGCCGCGAGTAATCCTAGCACTAGGAAAACTAGGGATACTGCAACCGCTTCCTTTGGAGCGAGCCTGCCGCTTGGGAGGGGACGCTGAGGGGCATTGATCTCGTCTATAGGG
>JAGHCH010000020.1 GCA_021160575.1 Thermoproteota archaeon
CTTTTGTGGGATAGAGAGGGGAGAATTCCATTTAGACGTATAAGCCTTTTCCTTCCCGCGAAGCCAGCACAAGCTCTAATGCAAGCTTTATAGAGCATTCTCTGCAACCAATCTAGCTGGTGTCAAAGGTGGAGTATCCCTTCAAAGGCAAAGTTTTCTCAGTTAAAGTTGAGCGGGTGAAGCTTCCTAACGGCAGAGTCATGAATGTAGAAGCCGTTGAACATCCCGGGGCAGTTGCCATCCTTCCAGTACTTGATGACGGCAGAATTATTTGTATCGCCCCACAGTTAAGGAGTGGCTCTACGAAATACCAGCTGGCACCTTGAAGCCGGGAGAAGATCCCGATCACTGCGCTATACGAGAGCTCGAGGAGGAGACCGGGTTTACAGCTGGAGAGCTTGTAAAGCTGTTTTCCATGTACTTGGCTCCAGGCTACAGCACTGAGGTCATCCATATCTACTTGGCTAGAAGACTTCAGCCAGCTGAGCAGCGCCTTGAAAAAGACGAGGTAATAGAGCTATCGATGGTCACTTTAGACGAAGCCCTCCACATGATCGAGGAAAACGCCATAAGAGATGCTAAAACGATCTCTGCTCTCCTCTATGCTCTGCATTTTTCGAAGAATCTCCCCTAGCTTTATACTTCAACATACACATCAAGGAACCTTGAATACCATTCTTGAAATTCTCTAGGGGTTACTACGTGCAGCTCAATGGGTGTGATGTGTCCTAGGGCTTCTTTAACCTTTATCCTCAACTTAACTCTGCTATGTAGATCTTCTGCAAGAGAGGTTACGACCAATACGTCTATGTCGCTGCTGGGTTTGAGCAGCCCCTTAGCAGCGCTGCCAAAGAGGATAACCCTCGCCTCTGGATCGAAACCGCATACTACCTGCTTAATCAGCCTTGCATACTTCAATGGATCTTCGAAGAACTTCCGCCAATCCTCTAAGGTGCCCTTTATGAGATCAACCAAGGTCGCTTCGTCCACTGCTCCGCCTCCCTAACCATTTTTTAGCAAAGCTCACAGCTCTTCGAGCGATTTCCTCGTCGTATTCACGGAGAAGATGCCTTGAAGTAATGTATGCATCCTCCAAGACATACACCAACTCCAAGTTTTCTTCATATACTCTAAGAGCCTTCTCTTCCACCTTTCCTGCTTCCTTAAACAGCCTTGAAAGGGAATGAGTCTTTGGAAAGTCCCTGATCTTCATGAAGAGCACATGCTTCATAGCCAGCTGCACAGCTTATTCGGCATGAAAGAGTGCTAAGCTATAGTCTCCTTGCTCTAGGTCGTAGAATGCAATTCTCAGCGTGGATTTAGCCCGCTTAAGTAGGATGTCCTCCGTTGCCAATCTTCCACCAATAACTACCTTAGGCATGTAATTTTATTGAAGATTTCACTACGCGTCTTTCAGGGTCCGCTGAAGGGTTCTCATGGCATATGTTAAGGCTCTCTCCACTAGCTTGGGCACATTTGAAAGCTGCTTCTCAGCCTCGAAGACTTCGTCAATCTCTTCTTTAGGGAGGATGCTTGAAATGCGGGGGTCCTCCATGGCGACTTCCCTTAAATGCTTGTCCTCCTTTATGGCTTTAAGCGATAGCTCCCTCACTAAGCGATGTGCCTCTAGTCTGCTCATGCCCCCTCGAGCCAGTGCCATGGTTAATACCTCTGAGAAGATCATCCCCTTGCTCAACTCAAGGTTTCTAGCCATATTCTCCGGATAGATCCTCAGGTCCCCCAAAACTCTCTCCATGGTTTTGAGCATCTCCTCCAAGATGATGACACTTAAGGGAATGGCGAACCTCTCGCTACTTGAATTGGTGAGATCTCTTTCATGCCACAGCGGAATGTTCTCCAAGGCTGGAGTGGTGAAGCCTCTCAGTACCTTAGCCAGCCCCGAGATCTTCTCACAGTCTATGGGGTTCTGCTTGTGGGGCATGGCGCTGCTGCCGATCTGCTCTCTCTCAAAGCCCTCCGCCACTTCGAGAATCTCCGTCCGCTGGAGATTCCTGATCTCAGTGGCTATTCTATCGAGGCTTGTTCCGGTGAGGGCACACCAGAGGATTAGCTCAGCAAACCTGTCTCTGCAGACTACTTGCGTTGTAATTTCAGCTGGCTTTAAGCCTAGAATCTCCATGAACTTCTTCTCAACTTCAAAGGCTTTCTCCCCTAGGGCGGCCATGGTGCCTACAGCTCCGCTCAGCTTGCCTATTATGAGGCGCTTCTTGAGCTCTTGAAGTCTCTCAAGGTCTCTAGCCAGCTCCGCCGCGTAGACTGCAAACTTGAAGCCCAGCGTTATCGGAGAGGCGTGCTGACCATGAGTTCTACCGGGCATGATCGTGTTCACATGCTTCTCTGCAAGCTGCATCAACACCTCTATACACGCTGCAAGCCTTTGTTCAACGATCTTCAAAGCATCCCTGAGCATCAATGCCCAAGCAGTATCGATGATATCATTGCTTGTAGCCCCCCAGTGAACATACCCTCCATGATCTCCACACATCTCAGCCAAGGCCTCAACAACAGCCACCAAGTCGTGCCGGGTTCTAGCCTCAATCTCCTTAACCCTACTCAGCTTCACTCTATCAGATAGGGCAGTCTTCTCAACAGCCTCTGCAGCCTCCCTAGGGATCACTCCAGCTTCTCCAAGAGCCTTTGCCAGCGCCGCCTCCACCTTCAACAAGTATCGCAGCCTACCCTCCTCGCTGAAGATCTCTCTAATCTCTTTAGAGCCATAGCGCCCAGTGTCAATCGGGCAGACAGCCACTTCAAGGACCTCCAATCCTTCTACAGCTAAAGAGGTTTAAAAGGAAGTGCTCTCTCCTACATCAAGCAAGCCGAGAGAAATTGCCCCAGCGGTGCAAAAACAATGGAAACTAAGGAATCGGATCGGTATCTCTGCCCCCTCTGCGGCAGGAAGATGCTCACAGTAGCTGAAACCCCATATGAAATCCCCAAGTTCGGCAAAATACTGCTAATAAACATCACATGCCAGCACTGCCGCTTCCATAAATCCGACGTCCTCGCACTGGAGTATCGAGGTCCAACTAAATGCCAATTCAAAGTCAAGTCTCCTAAAGATCTCTACGCCAAGGTAGTCCGTTCCTCCACCGGGAGAATCTACATCCCCGAAATAGGCGTGGAGATCTTTCCAGGACCAGCTGCTCAAGGCTTCATAACCAATATCGAGGGGGTTCTAGCTCGTGTGAAGGAGATTGTTGAGCAGCTCCTCCGCGACTCCGAAACCGAGGAGGAACGGCAAGCTGCCTTAAAGGCTCTCGACTGGCTTGAAAAGGCGATGTCTGGGATAATTCAATTCACATTGATCCTTGAAGATCCCTATGGTGTTAGCGCGATTATCCCCGAAGAATGATGCGACAGACTCGCCAAAGACATGTGCCTTCTCCTTATACCTCAGGCCGCTACGCGGAACATGCAACAAATTAATTATATTTCCCCTTTACTTTCAGCAAAAAGCACTGCTAGTGGCATGAGCTGATTGTCATGAGGAGGAAGAGCGACTTCACCGCTTCTCTCTTCCACCTCTAATCCCCACTTCTCTCCTCAACTCGTTATGCTTCGCAGTATGCACCAGACACCACAGTTGTGAGTTTCTGCCAATCTCTTAAACAGGCCACACATGCTGCTTTTACTTCTTCACATGGAGTTCCTTCAAGTAGTGCTATGTCCCTTTGCGAAGAAGTGGCTCACTGCAGAGCATACTAAGTTTAACACCGGTACAGCTGGAGAATACCAGATTACCTAGCTTTCCTCCTCTATTTTCGCCCCAGCAATCTGCTGTAGCAACTCCGGGAGGTTTACTTCCGCTAGAGTTCTCCATCCTATGTGAAGGTATCCTTCCTCATCCTCCTCAATGTATCCCCTAGCAGTGAACCTTCTCAACTCTAGGTCGATCTTCCACTCCGGAAATTTCTCGCGGAGAAGCTCTTCCACCTCCCTTCTAGGAGCTTTCCCTTGATTCAAGGCGAGATGAACCACTGTTGCCGCTAAGACGGCTAGGCTGTCCAGTCTCCAGCCAGTTAGCGTGGCTTCAGTAGCTGTGAGCGGTCTGCTAGCTACGGCGAAGAATCTTGTTCTCTCAGGGTCTGCGAGTTCCTTGAAATCCTTTACCACCCTTCCATCCTCGGTTACTGCCCGCAGCTCTAAGCCTAAATCGGCGAGCCTTCTCTTCAAGGCCTCTAGCACTCTGAGGTAATCTCTCCCAATGGCTTTGCGCAGCTCCCATCCCTTCACTCCCGGAATTCTATGCCGCTGGAAGAGCAGCAGTCCTACTGCCCTCTTAACCTTCTGGGCTAATGCTTCTTCACTGCTCAAGGTGCCTCACCCAGTCTTCGTAGCTTATTGAGATGGCTATTGACCTAGGTTCCCCTCTTCCAGCCTTCAAGGGCTCTATGAAGATCTTCTCCTCTAGAGGATCTATGGATAGAGTCGCTTCCC
Source organism: Thermoproteota archaeon (assembly GCA_021160575.1). Lineage (GTDB taxonomy): Archaea > Thermoproteota > Methanomethylicia > Methanomethylicales > JAGHCH01 > JAGHCH01. Next base: position 4,462 of record JAGHCH010000020.1, read on the forward strand.
CTCGTGAGACCAAAAAGCTCACCGAATACGCCCTATCCAAGGTTTCTTCAAAGCTTCCCCCCTTAATGAACTCCCAGTAATCACACTTCCCTCTACTCTCAAGCTCCTCCTTGAGCTTGCGGAGCTCCCTTTCAAAAGCTTCTCCCATGAGGTGAGCTCTCACAAGCTCTTCCTGCAAAGCCGCTGCTTCTCTTTGCTCGGGGAGGAGAATTCTCAATCTTTCCTCCAGTGGGGGGATTACCTTCCAGTATTCATAGGCTTCTCGAAGTCTCTTCGCAGTAAGTTGGTCTAGGCATGCTAAGGGTCTCCAGCAGCGTAGGAAAAGATCAGCCAGCTTTCGTGAATCCATTCTCTTTAGCTTCGCCTCGACAAGGGAGGGGTCGATGAACATCCTACTGGTTCTCAGTCTCACCCACTCTTCTTGCAATCCAATCACGTCGGCTAGTTCTTTAAGGGCCTCCGCATCCTTCACAAGCTGCTCAACATTCTTCAACTTGGGTAGAAGTTCTCTCAAGACTTTGAGTTTCTCTTGGACGTCTATCGAGAAGGGGTCTAGTCCCCGCTCCTTGATTGTTCTGCAGAAGGCTATGATCTTCTCTACCTCCTCTTCGGGAGGTTCACGCTGTTTCTTCTTCAACTGTTGCTACCTCCGAAGATCCCCTTACGTTCTGAACCAAGATGATGTTCACATCTTGCATCTCCTTTACCGCCAGCTGACTTGGAGTGATTACTATGAACTGCACGTCTTTGTTCTCCTTGGTGAAGGAAAGCACCATGTTCATCATAGCCTCTCTATTGGAGGGATCCATGTGCACATCAAATTCATCAACAGCCCTTATTGGGGACTTCAAGTAGTGCTGCAACGCTAGGAGGAACGCCATTGTAGCTACGCTGCGCTCTCCACCGCTTTGAGAGTAGGCGTCGAGGACCACCGGGATATTTCCTCGGAAGCCAACTAGTATTTCTAAGCCAGCCTTCTCGGGGTCCTCCCTGTTCACTAGCCTTATGGCCCCTATTCCTCCAACTCTTTCCAAGATGTGCTGGTAGACGGGATTCACCTTCTCTATGAGTTCCTCTAGCTTGCTCCTCCACACTTTTATTCTGGATTCTAACTCTTGTAGTGCTCTTCTCTTGTTTTCAGCTGCTATCTGCGCTCTTTCCTCAAGCTCTTTGAGGCTTTGTTCATAGCGCTTGTAGATTGCCTCCACGTCATCTGGTATGTCGGCGAGAGTTGATAGCTGAAGGTTGACGAATCGCAGCTCTTCTTGAACCTCAGCTGGGGTTCTCTTGGTCTCCACCCTTGGCTGGGCTTCCTCGGCTTTGATGTATAGCTCCTCCAGCTCCTTTCTAGCTTCTCTGAGCTTTCTTTGAAGCTCCTTCAGCTCCTTCTCCATTAAGCTCCTCCGAAACCTCGAGATGGCTTCTTGAACCTTGGTGTCCACGTATTGGTTGAAGTAGGTGTCTACTTCTCTCTCTATGACTGCAACTTCGTCGAGGAGTGCTGGGTCTCTGCGCTCAGCATAGGAGATGAAGGTGGCATGCACCCTTTCTCTCGCGCCTCTATACTTGGAGAGCGCTCCTTCTGCTTCTCTAGCCTTCTCCTCTATGAGCTTAGTTAGCTCCTCTATCATGCTCCGCTTCCGCTCTATTTTCTCCTCAAGCTCTGCTGCTTCCTCCTCCTTCCTCAGAACCTGTGCCCAGATGAGTTCTCTTTCTAGGAAGGCTCTCCTCTCCATGAGTTCCCTCTTTTGAAGGTATTTCTCGTATTTCTCCTTCCAGAAGGCAAGTGTCTGTCTTGCTCGTTCAAGGTCTCTTTGGATGGCTTCATCCTCTGCAAGGGTGGCTCCAAGCTTGGCTTTGGCTTCGTAGATGTTCCTTCTATATCCAGCGAAGCCTACTGCTTCTTCGAGGAGAAGCAGCTTCTCCTTCGGAGGGAGAACTGCAAATTGCTCTATCATGTTCTGGTGCATGATCACCAGCATGTTGTCGGGGTTTATTCCTACCATGCGGAAGAGCCTTGCTACTTCTGCTTTGCTTACCTCTCTGTTGTTAATTTCAAACCAGTAGGTTCCATCCTTCTTCAAGTACCTGCTGACGGTAACTATGTCCCTTGGTATGCTTGAGATGGGTCTTCTTCCCCTATGATCTCTGGAGTTGTCGAGGACTATGGTGACGCGAGCGGCGTCTCTTCCTCTTCTTATGAGGTCTGCGAGCTTGCGTGATCTCTCGGTGTAGCTCTGCCCCATTGCCACCGACATGGCTACGAGAATTGTGGACTTCCCGGCGCCATTAGGTCCGCAGATCAAGTTGAGCCCGGGTTTAAATGGTACTCTACCGTACTCGTAGGACATGAAGTTCTCTAGGATGACTTCTCTGATTCTCAATGGCAACGGCTGCTGTTCCTCCCTGTATGCTTCAGTAGGGCTCAGAATTTGGTCGCGCAGTCACCTTTCCTCGCTTTTAACCTTCATCACAGCCCGTATTCGTGAGAGGAAACCCCCTCCCCTTAAATAGCCTTTGCCCTCTAATTTTTCTGCTAGAGGTGTTTTCTTGGGATGGCTGTAGCTGGAAAAGTGTTCAGAGTGGTTGAGCCAGTGGATCTAGCTACCATTGCCGCTAAGCTGAAGGACTTTAGGGTGGAGGAAGTGTATGAGCATGAGAGCGGTCAATACCCCTTGGTAACTGAAGTGCGAGACCTGATGGCTACTCTGAGCTCTGTAGAGGGCGTTTTTGCCCAAGATATTGCTTACACCGTCTATCACCGAGAAGGACCTAGAATTGTGATCCGCACCCTTGAAGCTCCTTTCATGTTTGCGGAGCATGAAGGTAGGCTTCTCCTCGTGGTCGTTGAGAAGAAGAGGAGAGCCAACAATATTGCCAACTTCTTTAGCAAGCTCCTCTTCATAGAGGTCGGCCGGATAGTGGAGGCACGCATTTCTCCAGAGACTTTGCGGCGCTTCCACGAGGCTAACCCAGAGGATACTAAGGTGATCTTCTTTGATAATGTTGACATACCAAATGTGGAGAAGCTCTCCCTGTACGGCGACGATCTCATCAATACCCAGCTTTACAACGAGTACCTTAAGCATGGGACGATCTGGTACATTGTGTTCAGGTCTAGGAGAATAAATGCCATCGTTGGCCTGACGAGAAACGCCGTGGTCACTGTGTTCACTCCAATTGATCCCCGTGACTTCCTAGCCTATGTCCGCGCAGAAGTTTTTCCACTACTTGACTAGATGCTCTATAGGTATTGTTCCCAGAGCTATGTGTATCGCATTAAAGTCAACGAGAAGGACTACCATGAGGAAGGCTATCGCTGCGCAGAGCACGGCATGTTTAAAACCATCTGCAAGAGAGCCTCCATCGCTAGCTTTCCCTCCGAGGAGGCCTAAGAGGAAGCTGTTGAGTATTGCCCCTCCATATGCTGCGGATACTAGAATCGGCAGCTGATCACTGTTTATCGTGAGCAGTTCGAGGGGAACTCCGATGTACATGGTTGTTATGTTTAGCCCGGCAAAGAGCTTCACTACGAGTTCTATAGTCACTACTAAGCTTAGCACGAGCATTGCCACGGAGAGGTAGCTTCCAAATTTAAAGAACCTGGTCCTCGCCCTTAGCGTTCTAAAGGAGTTGTACATATTATTCACGAAAGCTGTTAACTCATCTATGCATCTGGGATCCACTCCAACTCTTTCGGCTTCATCTAGCAGCTCAAAGAGAACTTTGCACATCCAAGGTGCTCCCTCAATATCTGCCATCGAATCCTTGAGGGACCTTCCAGCATGAAGTCTGGCAGTGCATTCCTTTAGAATTCCATCAAAATAAGGATTGTACTTACGGTATTTCACTAGTTTGCAAATGGCTTGTGAGGGTGGCTCCCCCTTCTTGACTTCCTCGGCTATATCTCTCATGAAGTGCGGCAGCGCCTCTAGAATCTCCTTAAATCGCTGTCTTTTCCTCAAGTAGTACATCGCCGGGTAGATCCCTCCCCCTATCAGCCCAAGCGCCAATGCATAGTGGACTGCAGCTACCTGTAATGCTGAGAAAATTAAGACGATGGTCACCACAGCCGAGGCAATCATGGGTCTCTTGGGAATCTCTGCTGTAAGCTCTTTAGGCATGTACGCATCTACAAGCAGCATGAGCGGTGCCGTGAAAATAGCTGGTAGGATAAAGCCAGCTGCAATGAGTGTTGACAGCCCTAGAGCCCCTCCAAACACCGCACCTATGCTTATCAAGCACATGGGCACTAGCACGTAGATGGTGATTTCAGCGCTTGTCAGTAGAGAGAACTTTTCAGAGAGCATGTTCATCCGTGCTTCAAGCTCTCTAAATAGCCCTTGCATCTTTTCTCGAAGTGCACTATAGACCTCCCCTCCGCTTCTCTGAGCTGCGGCGGCAGCGAGTAAGTATTCTCTCACCCTTCTGCTTGGATGCCTTTCTGCTTCAAAGCTTAGTGCATCTACGGGGTTCAAGGAGTACAATGCTCTCAAGCGCTTAACTTTTAGTGCTTCCTCTGTAAAGCATTTCAGCGTTTTAAATCTCCCTAGGTTTTCAAATGAAGCTGTGGGAGGTATCCCTGCTGCCGCAGCCATGGTCATGTATGCAGCAGCAAAGGGCAGCTCTCTTTCGGTTCCTTCAATCCTTCTTCTTATGCAAACCTGCGCTTTCAGCACATAGTAGAGGGCTATCAGTATCGGAGCAAGCAACGGGAGAAGTGGCATCTCAAGGAGTGGCAATCCAATGATGACTTGAATTCTCATGAAGGCTTCTAAGCAGAAGAGCAGTACTGAAGCTGAAACTGCAGCTACTACTGCAAGGAAAAGTCTGGCTGCTACCCTTTCAGCTTGCACAAAGGGGTTTCGGTAGAGACTTCCTTGATAGAACTTAGTGGCAAAGTACTCTGATATTTTCCTTAAAGAAAACATTAACAACCCCCCTTCTACGGCATTGCAAGGAGAGGGGAAATCTTCTCTCCAGTCTCGAAGAAGCTTTTTCCTTCTATTCTCAGAGATGGTGCCTTTTCATAGAACTGCCAGATCGCGTGAGCCACCTTTTGGTATTCGAGGTACTCGGGTTCTCTTTGAGATAGAGCCTTAAGCCTCTTCAGGAATTTCTCCCTCAAGGATAACTCTTTAATCAGCCTATCTTCATCCCATCCGCTTTCTTCCATGATTAGCTGGGCAGAAGGGGTTTTCACAAAGACTTCTACATCCGCTGGTACTTGGAAATCTTCTTCAAAGTTGTAGGTGAAGAGCTTGTAGAAGCGCGCTTTATCAAGGCTTGGATTATACTCTAAGTCGTAAATCCCTAGCGCTCTTCTAGCCCACTTTCTCTCGCTTCCCCCTAGTTGCACTTTCTTCATAAACACTAATCCATGAAGTGCTGTCAGACAGCCCTTATCAACTTTTATGGGATCCGCCGTCAACCTCTCAATAGCTGCTCGTGGAGATTCGCTGTGGAAGCTGGTTATGCCTCCATGACCAGTTAGCATCGCTTGAGCCCAGATCCTTCCCTCCTCTCCCCTAACCTCTCCAACCACTATGTAGTCTGGGCTCATTCTCAGAGCGTGCTTCACGAGCTTGAACATGGTGATTTCCCCCCGTTGATCAAGAGTTACGGGCTCCCTTGTAACTAGGGGTATCCACGTACTATGCGCTAGACGGAGCTCGGCTGTATCCTCGATGGTTACAATGGTGCAGCGCTCGGGTATCAAGTTGCAAAGGGCATTTATCAGAGAAGTCTTACCAGTCCCAACTCCGCCGACCACCAAAAGTGCTTTCTTAAACTCAATGAGCAGCATTAGCCACGCGGCCATCGAAGGCGAAATGGTTCCCTTGAGCATTAGCCTGGTGATGCTCCACGGCTTCTCCGGAAACTTCCTGATGGTTAAACTACTTCCCCTACATGAGACTTCCCTCCTGTACGTGACCGTCAATCTATGTCCTTCTGGCAAGCGCAAGCTCATGAAAGGGTTATAAAGTGAAACTGCTTTACCGCACTTATGCACCAATTTCTCTACATAGTTGTCCAGCTCCTCTTCCATAAATACAATGTTTGTTACCAAGACTCCGAAATCTGTATGAACTACCTTGGCTGGCACTCCTGGAGATGGTACTTGTATGTCCTCAACATGTGGATCTTTCATTATTGGATCTAAGACTCCATAACCCCTAACCTCCCGCTCAAGGAGATATGCCAGCTTTTCATCGCTTATGCCAAGTTCTTCAAGCAGCTTCAGAAATTCCTCTTCCTCCATTGAAGGCATGGCTGGCAACATGTATACGATCTTTGTGGCAGCCGCTTTCAGCTTCTCTCCGTCGCTAGGGGAAAGTTGCGGATCTTCTACCAAGTATCTGCCATCGGCTGTGATGTAAATCTTAGATTGATCGACTGCATAGCTGTCTAAAATCTCTATCGAGCTACTCCAATCTATAGCGTTGACTCTGATGCTTATTTCAGGGAGCTTTTTCTCGTCTCTGCGCGAGGCCCTTCCCTGTTGTTCATGGGGTGAAGACGATCTCCTCCACTTGAAGATCTTTTTCAAAGCTCTTCACCTTTTCAGGCTCCTTCGTTTCCTCTAGAGGAGATAGTTCAAACGCGGCTCCTCTCTTTGCGCAGAGTTTGCGTATTCTCTCAAGGCTTGAGATGATTCTCTTGAGCTCTTCAACAGCTTCTTGCTCCAAGATGTCCAGAATCTCTTCAAAGTTTTCCGGGGTGGCCTTCTGAGATTTTGTGATGCCTATCGTGTGGTGCGTCCCATCGATATTCATGGCTTCAGCCACGGTCACTATCACATCTAGTTCGCTGCTAATCTCCATGTGTTTAAGTAGGGCCTTGGGATTAGAGCTCGGAAGGAGCTTAATCTCTACTCTCCTCAGCACTTCCATTGCGAGCCCCTAGAAAGGCTGGGCCTATTTAAGTTCGAGGAGCATCACTTATTATCCAGCCGCTATATTACGGGCTGCGCCGTGGAGTACTCCCTTTCCAAGGCAGCTGTTGTCATCGCAGTTGCTGTATTAGCTTCATTAGCTGCCTTTGCTATCCTCTCCCTAAGTCAAGCGCCATGCTCCCTCAAGGAATCCACAACAATCGACAAATTATCCCTGCTTACCACCACCCTCGACACTCTTTCGCGAGGAGCTCAATCAGCTATACTCAGCTTCTCAAGTAGAGTGCCCAGTATCTACACGCTCCCTGAGCAACCCCTCGTAGTAGTGTTGGATCTTCCCGAGAAGGGAAGAATAATAGTTAATGGCTCTACTAAAACCTTGATCTTCAAGGGGTTTACCCCCACTGTTGAGGGAACCACGCTGCGGAGGGGTACCTCGTACGAGCTTCTAGTAAAAAATGATACCGTGTACATAACCCCCCTTCCATCCGCTAGCTATGAATGCCGTCACCTCTCCAACGGGCTATTGCTGCACAAGCTTAGGGTCCACTACCTTAAGTTCGTTGGAGAGTGTTCATCAGCAGAGGAAGTCATCTTCAACAGCTCAAAACTCCTAAGCTACCAAGCCATCAGAATTGTTCCACAAGATGGCTCAGCAGTTCTTTCGGTGAACGGCTTACCCTTAAGTAATTTTACGGTTAGTAGAGGGGATCTAATTCTCATGGAACTGCTAGAGCAAGTGATCGAAGTCACTGCAGAGTAGCGGGTTTTTATACCGAGCACCCCCTTTTGAGGGAGAGCAGCTTGAAGAAGTTCCTTCACGGGAAAAGAAGTAGAAAGGCTATCAGCTACGCGCTCGTGGTTTTACTGGTTACAATGGCATCTCTAGCGATTTCAGGTGTAGTGATAGGCGCGCTAACACGAGTAGGCACAGCAACTGCTAAGCAGCCAGTACTCACGGTGGTTGGGCAGCCAACCATCCAGAAGGTCGGCAGCAACTACGAATTGTACATCGCAGTGAGCAACACAGGCTCCGCCGCCGCTGAAATAAAAGGTGTAGTAGTCGGAGGAGTAAAGGTCACGGATCTAACAGGTCTCTCGATCGCTCCAGGAGAAACTAAGACCTTCATCATCTCACTTGGCACAACAGATCCCAGCGGCGGAGAGAGCTACGCCATAGTGGAGGGCACACTATTCACTACTGGAGGCACCATCGCCTTCACCGCCTACTGCCAGTACTAGCAGCTCTCCGCAGCCTATTGAGCGCCGCTAAATTTTCCTGTCTTTTTATCATTATCCATAAGATACTTTGCAACGATTCTCCCAGAGGCCGTCAGCTTAAGCGGTATCCCGTTCCTTTTCGAGTCTCCAGCTCTCAGTAGAGCGAGTTCCCTTAAGCTTCGAATGCTCCACTTCACCGTAGACTCTGGAAGCCGCTCCCTACTTGAAAAGTACCGCACATACCATGAGAACGTTCTGTTAAATCGCTCGAGCACGTATAGTTCGCAGAGAATCTTCTTCTGAATAGGCGTTAGCTTAGCCTCCGCCAACAGAATTAAGCTCTTTACAATAGATGACCCTTTTAGACTGGGGGAGATACTATGGAGATTTCTCCTTGAAGAAGTCTTTTTCAGCGTTGAAAACGCCCACACCGGCAGCCACAGCTACCCCTCCTGCTTTAAGCGTCTATTAATGCTGAAGAGGAGGTATTTATAGATATGGTTGCACAGAAGTGTCGAGGTGTCTTCGCTTGAAAGTTAAGAACGTTGAGCTTTCTTTCTCCACCTCTAAGGACTTCGAAATTCTCGATATCACCGACGAAGTTTCAAGTGCTGTAAAGTACACCGAAGTTAAGGAAGGGCTCTGCTTAGTGTTCTCGCTACACACCACTACAGCACTTGTGATAAACGAGAGGGAGCCGGGGCTTCTCGATGATTTCCGTCAAGCTTCAAGCAAGCTTTTCCCAAAAGGAGCGGGATGGCGCCATGATCTCATAGACACAAATGCTCACGCGCACTTAGCGTCAACATTCATGGGAAACTTCCAAGTAATTCCCATTACCAATGGCTCCTTACTCTTGGGCACGTGGCAGAGGCTTCTCTTAGTGGAGCTTGATGGCCCTCGCCGCAGAAGAGTTATAGTAACTGCGATAGGGGAGTGAAAGAGCTTATATGGCGTATCGTCCTTCAAGATACGAAGTACAAAAAGAATCGCCCTTCATGGTGAGCTACTTGCAAGAAGCTAGGCTGCACCTCAAAGATACCCAGAGTTTATGTCCCAAGTGCTTGAAGGTAATTCCCGCCAAGGTCTACGCCGAGAACGGCGTAGTATACATCGAGAAAACATGCCCAGAGCACGGATACTTCAAAGATATCTACTGGGGTGATGCCGAGCTCTACCAGCAGTGGAACAACTGGCACTTCATAGGTAATGGCATCGAAAATCCTAGAACACCCACAAAGCAAGGCTGCCCCTACGACTGCGGACTCTGCCCTGAGCACCAGTCCCACACAGTGCTCGCCATAATAGATGTCACAAACCGCTGCAACCTCCGATGTCCCATATGCTTCGCATACACTGGCATGCCCGTATGCGAGCCATCTCTAGAGGAAATCGATGAAATGCTGAGAAACCTTAGAGCCAACAAGCCCTACGCCCCCACAGCCATACAGTTCAGCGGAGGAGAGCCAACCCTCAGAGACGATCTCCCCGAAATCATAAGAGCTGCCAAGAGACATGGCTTCAAGCACGTTGAAGTAGACACCAATGGCATTCGACTAGCTGAAGACATCGACTACTTCAGGCAGCTCTTAGACGCTGGAATGTCTACTCTTTACCTATCTTTCGACGGCTTAAGGGAGGAGATCTACCATAAGCTAAGGGGGCAAAACGTGCTCCCCCACAAGCTGAAAGTCATAGAAAACGCCAGAAAACTAGGGCTTGAAAGCATAGTACTCGTAGTGACACTTACCAAGGGTGTAAACGACAGAGATGTAGGCGATATTATTCGCTTCGCCGCCGAAAACAGCGACGTGGTTCGCTGTGTCAACGTGCAACCCATAGCTTTCGCCGGAGCTGGAAAGCAAGAGAGCTTGATGGAATCAAGGATAACTATCCCTGACTTCCTCCATCTGGTAGAGCAGCAAACAGAAGGTAAAATCAAGGCATCGGACTTTAGACCTGTCACATGGCCAACTCCTATAGCCCTAGCCATGGGGGTCCTTAGGAATCACCAATACCCGCTTTTCACCGCGCACCCCCACTGCGGCGCTGCCACCTTCATGGTGGTCGAAAGAAAAAGCGAGGGAGAAGCGGAAATAGCACCCATAACCAAGTATGCAGATGTAGATGCGCTTGCCCGACACTTTATGGAGATTTACGAGGAGGCAAAGAAGGGCAGCAAGCTGAAAGCCAAATTTAAGCTAGTCTCTGCTGCCAAGTACATCAAAGGTAAGCTTCTCAGAGACCTCTTTCTAGACGTGCTCAAAAGCGGTACCTATGAAGCCCTCGGCAAGTTCATGAGGAAAGTAGTGATGATCGGATGCATGCACTTCATGGATGCTTGGAATTTCGACTTAGACCGTGTGAGGCGCTGCGTTATACATTACGCCACTATCGATGGAAGGATAATCCCGTTCTGCGCCTTCAATAACATCCACAGAGCGCCTTACGAAGAAAAATACAGCATCCCCTATGAGGAATGGCTGAAGAAACGGCGAGAAGAAAAACTAGTTAAAGCAGCACCTCTCTCCAAGCACTCCTCCTAAAGCTCAAAGCGTAGAGAGGTGTTAAGTTGAAGATAGCTACTTTCGAACACCAAGGAGTAGTTCAAACTGGGATTCTCCTCTACGAGCATGTAGTGTCCATGGACTACATAGCAGAGCGCCTCAAAATACCTCGAAGATTCCCTGGAGTGGCAAGAGACCTCTTAGATCTGTTAGCTCATTACAGCCAAGAAGACTGGGAGAAAATCGAGAAGCTCTCCGAAGAGCTAACACCAGCCGACATTCAGCTGCTAGCTAGAAATGGACAAGCCTATCACCTCAGAGAGGTCAAACTCAAGGCGCCAATACAGCGCCCGCCACTCATCCTTTGCTTAGGAGTTAACTACCGCTCTCATGCATCAGAGTGCAATAAGCCCGTACCCTCAGAGCCAGTTATCTTCTCCAAGTCGCCGACAGCAGTCATAGGTCCCGAAGAATACATCGTGCTCCCCAAGATCTCCAGCAGAGTAGACTATGAAGTGGAGTTCGCAGCCATCACAGGTAGGCCAGCCAAAAACGTGTCCAAGGAAGAGGCATTGGACTGCGTTTTCGGATACACGGTATTCAACGATGTCACCGCCAGAGACATTCAGCAAGCAGACTTCAAAGAAGGCAAACCTTGGTTCAGATCAAAGAGCTGTGACACCTTCGCCCCCATGGGTCCGTGGGTAGTCACTAGAAGAGAGCACCCCTACCCCTCACGAGTCAAGCTAGAGCTAAAGGTGAACGGCGTAGTCAAACAGAGCGCCACCACAGCAGACATGGTCTTCGACCTAGCCACCATAATCGAACACATCTCTAAATTCCTAACGCTTCCACCGGGAACCGTGATAGCTACTGGCACGCCGGAGGGTGTAAGCCCTCTTCATGATGGCGACCTGGTGGAAGCCTATGTTGAAGGCATAGGCACCCTTAGAAACCCTGTGAAAGCAGAGAAATAGGCAGAGCAGCCAATAACATAGTCGAGGCGTCAGCTATGTCCCTCTCTCCTCAGCTACCTAAAGTGGAGATCGGGATAATTGGAGGCTCCGGCTTCTACGACCCCGTATTGATAGAGGACGCCAAGGAACTCAAGATAGCAACCCCCTACGGTCCTCCATCAGACACCATGGTAGTGGGCAGGCTCAAAGGAGTACCAGTAGCCTTCCTCCCAAGACATGGAAGAAGGCACTCCATCCCACCACATAAAATCAACTACCGCGCTAACATCTGGGCAATGCGAGAGCTAGGCGTTAAAAGAATCATAGCTCCCTCAGCCGTGGGTAGCCTCAGAGAAGATTACAAGCCGGGAGATCTCGTGCTTCCAGATCAGTTCATAGACTTCACCAAGAAGAGGGAATACAGCTTCTATGAGGGAGCCTATGTAGGGCACTTCTCGCTAGCAGATCCCTTCTGTCCAGAGCTCAGAGAAGTATTCTACAAGACCTCTCTAGAGCTCAACCTACCAATCCACGAAAAGGGCACCTACATCTGCATTGAAGGGCCGAGATTCTCCACCCGCGCTGAATCCAAGTTATTCAGGTCATGGGGTGCGGACATCATAGGTATGACCTTAGTGCCAGAAGTGGTGCTAGCCAGAGAGGTGGAGATCTGCTACCTCACCATAGCCATGGTCACCGACTACGACGTCTGGGCAGAGAAGCCAGTGTCAGCCGAGGAAGTGGCAAAAACCATGGCTGAAAACGTAGACAAAGTCAAGAAGCTTCTCTACGAAGCCATACCCAGAATACCGAAAGAGAGGCGCTGCCTCTGCAGCCAAGCAAGCAAAGAAGCCATCATCTAGGATACTGGCTCATACACCAAGCCAAGCCTCTGAGCGTAGTCGAAGGCCTCTGACATCTCCTTCCCAGAAGGTCTGCGAGCAACATCAGGGTAGAGTTCAGGTCTACGAGCAACAATGTACTCCGGCCTATACTGCCCCATAATGTTGACCAAAGCTCTCGAACAGTTCTCTGCAATCCACTTCAACACCTTCTTTGTACAGCACTCAAGGTGGTTAGGCAATACTAAGTGCCTTATGATCATATCCCCACTCTCAGCGGCAATCCTATGGTTTCTAGATACTATCTCAAAGTAGTTATCCACCTTAGACAGTCTACACGCGCATTCATCACTTCCATACTTAAAGTCTGGTAGCCAAATGTCTATAACCTCTCTGAGAAGCTTCATTGCCTCTAAGCTGCAGTATAGGTTACTATTCCAAAGCTGGGGCACGTTGACATCCAAGTACTTTAGCGACTCCAATATCGTATGCAGATTGGGCGTTGGATCTCCTCCAACATGGTTAATGTTTCGCGCCCCCTCTCTTCTTAGAATCCTCTGAATGCGGGCGAGCGTTACAGCATCAACCACATCTCCCTCCTCTATGTTCTCCTGAGAGATATCGTGGTTCTGACAGAACACACAGTGAAAGTTACACCCGGAGTAGAAGATAGTTCCGCTAGGCACTAGCGGAGCTTCTTCTCCCACGTGGTGGAACCATGATGAAACTCTAGTTCTATGATCCACTCTACAAGAACCGGTTTTTCCAGCAGTTCTATCTACACCACACCTACGTTCACAGAAGATGCAGCTCTTTAACATCCGATACGCCAGCTCAATCTTTACATCCAAAAAGCTGACCTCTGCCTCCTCCAACTCTTCGAGCTTTACCTCACCCTTCTCAACAAGCCTCAACACCTTCCAAAACTCCGACGCCAGCTCATCATGAATCCTCCATAGCTCCTCCAAAGCAAGACCCTTCAAATCCCTCACAGGGGCGGCTATCCTCCTACAGATGAGAAACCTAGCCGGCCTTTCATCTCTCATCACAGCATAGTACCAGCTAAGCCTCCTCCTCACCTCGCTATTCTCCCATATATACACCGCATTGCCTCTTACGAAGCGCCAAATAAATGCCATATCTGACGACTCTCCGTTCAACTATAGGTCTCCAGCATCAAGAAAAAGTTATTCTCCAGCGATTTTGGCATTATTTCTGTGCAGAAGCTCCAATAGCTCTTGTTTTCAAAAGTCTTGATTTCGTCAAAAGGTCGCTCTCAGCATCTAGCTTAATTTTGTATCTATTCTATGCTTACTAACGGTGTGTTGCTTGAGCAATGCTCTAGACCTATTAGTAGACGGTGAGATAGTAACCGAAGCACTTGTACTAGTGCAAACATACGAAGGAGAGCAGTTAATGTACGCCGGGAAGGGCTCTTTGAAAGCGCTTCACGAAACTTTAATATCTATTACCAAGAACTTCGAGTATGCTGAATACTGCATAATCTGCTTCTCCGACAAAAAGTATGTGGCAATACGTATTACTCCTAAGAAGTACCTGATTCTCACAATGAAATGTGAATTCCCTGCAGAACAATATATTATGCGAATACTCAAACTCTTCAGCAAACTGCGTTCCATGTTTAAAGATAACTACGA
>JAGHCH010000087.1 GCA_021160575.1 Thermoproteota archaeon
CATCTAGAAGAGGGAATTGCCTCTGAAAAGCGTTTGCAGGCGTGATGAAAAGTGAAAGTCGTTGAGAAATTCGAGGCTAAAGGGCATCCACTTATTTCGGCGAAACACCCTACGACGCTAGAGATCACCAAGGATCTTGAAATCACTCCCCGAGGGGATTGCATCATAGCAGTCGCTTCTCAAAAGGCTCTCTCCGACTTCTCAGAGTTCTTTAAGCAACTAGCGCGGAGAGAAGACGCTGTTATTACCTTAACCTTGAGAATTGGAAGGTATGCGGAGAGGATTGTGGGGAGAGGACACCCCAACTTAACGTACACAGATTCCAGGTCTATTGTCTGTAGAAGAAGTAGCTATACCTGTGATAGGACTTTGATGATTAAAGCGGATAAAGCCGCGAGAGATCTCGATAGAAGGCTAATAAATCAATTGAGGATAGGAGGAAAAGTACTCATAGAAGTTGAAGTCGTGGTTTAAGTTACTTCAGCGTCCATGACCACTAGCCACTCTCGTGGAGCAACAGCTTTCACAACTCGGCGATGTAGTATTCTCTTAATATGACGTCTTCCAGCCGGGATGCTGCTTGAGAAAAGATTCTCAGCTTGCTCGAGATGGTTGGGATCCCTGGCAACTGTGTAGAAGTGTATGATGCCTCCTTTCTCCTTTAAGGCGGCGCATGCCGCATCAAGGAAGAGGTGGCTGCTATGGGGGAGGTTCATGATTACTCGATCAGCAATGCCCTTCAGCTCTTTGAATATTACTTCTTTGGTGTCTCCCAGTATAGGAATCACTTTGCCCCTGAGCTTGTTTAGCTGAAGATTTATCTTGAGGTGCTTGATGGCTTCTGGATTGAGGTCTATTGCATAAACAGTGGCGTCCACTTCCCGAGCAATCATGATGGCGAAGGGGCCTACACCAGCGAACATATCCACAACTGTTTCTCCGGGCTTGACTAGGGAGGCAATGCGTTTGTGCTCCCAGCTGAGTCTAGGCGAGAAGTATGTGGAGGCTACATCTACCGAGAAAATGCAGCCATACTCCTTATGGCGTGTAACCGTTCTGTTCTCTCCAGCTAGGTGTAGCAGCTTTCTCACACGGTAGGCGCCGTTCACCTTGCCAGCCTTAGCGAAGACGGCCTTAACATGAGAATTCACCTTCATCAGGGCTTCGCCGACCAGCTCCTTGTAGGGAAGTAGCTCTTCGGGCAGCTCAATGATAGCTATATCGCCTATCACATCGTATGCCCTTGGAAGAGAGGCTAGAAGATGTGGAGGAAGCTTCTCGCTTAAAACATCGTGCAGTGTAAGAGAAGGAGGCCTAACCTCCGGGAACTCTACTTTAACAACTTCGCACTTAAACTCCTCACAGAGCTGCTTCACCGCAGAGAAATCCTCAACAGCTATGGGAAAGACAACAAAGTCTCCATCGCGTACAACCTTCTTACCCCGATCAAGGAGATCCAGTTCTACAAGCTTTCTACGAAGAGCTTCGGCCATCCTCCGCTCTACACGTAAACCTAAGCTCGTCAAGACGCTTTAAACCTCGCATTAAAGATGGTCAGAAGAGGGTGGCGGGCCCGGGGGGATTCGAACCCCCGACCAACGGCTTGCTCCGCCACCTCTTAGGAGGCCGCCGCGCTATCCAGGCTGCGCCACGGGCCCACCACTATGAAATCTAAGGGAACCCCTTAAATTTGCTACTGTAAAATTGCAGTAGAGCCACCGTAACCTCTTAATTGAGGCGTGCTATAGACCATAAGTAGGCTGTGGCTCGAGGGGACCGCCAGCCTACGACTATGAAGCCTATGGCTGAGGGATGAATGGGCTGTGTGGACCTCGAGCCACATTACTTTAGTGGGATGGGCTTTCTCTTCAGCATGTTCACCGCGATGTCGCCAGCTAAGTTGAAGAGTTTTTCAGCTTTTTCGATGACTACGCAGTCGCTTGAAGCCGCGATATCTCCAAGCTTTGAGACATCTACGTCGACGTGGCGGGATGTTTTTGCTTCGCCGTCGACGCCTAGTGCCTTTAGAAGCTCTCTGGCTTCGGCGGAGAGTTCTCCGCTATGGCTTACGGGTTGATCGAAGAGTATGATTAGCTGGGATACTTCATGCTGCTTTGCTCTCTTCACTATGAGCTTGAGGGCTTGGAGTGAGTGTGGGGTTATCTTGAAGCGTCCATGCACTGCTGAGAGATCTCTTATGAAGCCGTCGTCGCAGAGGTAGAGGGGCAATCCTCTAATAGCAGCTTCAACAGTCAGCATTACGTTGAAGCCATCAACTGCCAGTGTTCGTCCTTGGAGATAGCTAGCATTTACCAGCTTCTCCTTGTGGCTGAGAGCTTCGATGTCTCCGTACACGCCTCTGTAAATTAGGAGGCGCTCCTCCTTTGAGAGCTGATAGCGATCGCCTACGAAGCGCACCACGGATTCTCTTTTGTAGCCTCTGCTTAGGAGGTAGCGGGCATCCTCTATCGCTTTTAGAAGAGAGGTGGAGAGCTGCATTACCTGCCCTCGAGGTAGATGGCTGGTCTCAGCGGTAGTGCGCCCTTAGCTTTCCCAGCTGGATCCACGATATCTGGACTGTCAGCTCTAAAGACCTTAACCTGCGCGTTGAACAGCTTTTCAAGGAAGTCTTTGCTCCTTTCGAGGACTGCTTGTTCGTCTATGCTCATCTTTAGGATGCCTCTGCGCATCTCAGGGCTCAGAGAGGTCATGTACTTTGAGGCATTCTGGATGAGGGAGACAGCCTCCTTTCCTTTGGCGCGTATCTCCTCTTTTTTCATGGATTCCTTGATGAAGGAGCCGAGGTTGAAGGAGCCTTCCTCGAAGAGGAAGATCATCTCTCTGAAGAGCTTCCACTTCCACTGCGGAGCAGTGTAATAGTACACTACCTTAGGTTTGATAGAGG
>JAGHCH010000048.1 GCA_021160575.1 Thermoproteota archaeon
CCTCGAGGAGTGCTCCTCTATGGCCCGCCGGGCTGTGGTAAGACTTTGCTTGCTAAGGCGGTTGCCAATGAGACTGGCGCCCACTTCATAGCGATTAATGGTCCGGAGATCATGAGCAAGTTCTATGGTGAGTCTGAGGCTAGGCTGAGGGAGGTGTTCGATGAAGCTGAGAAGAATGCGCCGAGCATCATCTTCATTGATGAGCTTGACGCTATAGCGCCAAAGAGAGAGGAGGTCACTGGTGAAGTTGAGAAGAGGGTGGTTTCACAACTGCTAACGCTCATGGACGGATTGAAGGGCAGAGGACAGGTTGTAGTTGTAGGAGCCACCAATAGACCTGAAGCCGTAGACCCGGCGCTTAGGCGTCCAGGGAGATTTGACCGCGAGATCGCCATAGGCGTTCCCGATAAGAGGGGTAGGAGGGAGATCTTACAGGTTCACGTGCGTAATATGCCTTTAGCTGAGGATGTGAACCTCGATGAACTGGCGGAGATTACACATGGCTACACTGGAGCGGATCTAGCTGCGTTATGTAGAGAAGCTGCGATGAGAGCGTTGAGAAGGTTCCTACCCAAGATCAACTTGGAGGAGGAGACCATACCTACAGAGGTCTTAGAGAGCTTGAAGGTGACTCGTCAGGACTTCATGGACGCCCTCAAGGATGTGCAGCCCTCGGCTCTGAGGGAGGTGCTAGTTGAAGTGCCGGAGGTACACTGGGATGACATTGGCGGATTGGAGGATGTCAAAAGGCAGCTTAGGGAGATGGTGGAGTGGCCTCTTAAGCATCCAGAGCTCTTTGAGCAGATGGGCATTACTCCTCCAAGGGGCATTTTGCTTTACGGCCCGCCGGGCACCGGCAAGACTTTGCTTGCTAAGGCGGTTGCTACTGAGAGTGAGGCTAACTTCATTAGTGTTAAGGGCCCTGAAGTGCTGAGTAAATGGGTTGGTGAGTCTGAAAGAGCCGTCAGAGAAATCTTCAGGAAAGCAAGGCAGACCGCGCCTTGCATTGTCTTCTTTGATGAGCTTGACGCCATAGCGCCAAGGAGAGGAATGAGATACGATTCCGGTGTTACTGAGAGAGTTGTTAACCAGCTTCTCACCGAGATGGATGGTATAGTGGCTTTAAAGAACGTGGTGGTGATAGGAGCTACCAATAGACCAGATATTCTCGATACAGCTTTGCTGAGGCCTGGGCGATTTGATCGAGTGGTCTACGTGCCTCCTCCGGATAAGAAGGCGAGGATGGAGATCTTCAAGGTGCATACGAGAAAGATGCCCTTGGCAGAGGATGTTGACTTGGAGAAGCTGGCGGAGATGACTGAAGGCTATACTGGAGCTGATATCGAGGCGGTGTGCAGGGAAGCTGCTCTGAGCGCTCTCAGAGAGGAGATGAAGCCTAGACCAGTGCAGATGAAGCACTTCCTAGAGGCGTTGAAGGTGGTGCCGCCCAGCATTACTCCAGAGGACCTCAAGATGTATGAGGAAATATCTAAGACCTTCCGTAGAATTATAGGCTAGGCGTTCTCTCTGCGCCCACCACTTTTCTTTTACGCTTGCTGAGGGAGGTGTGAGTAGATGAAGGTATGGGAGGTTATGCTGAGAACTGACATTCACGTCGAGCCGGAGGAGAAGCTGCTGCGAGCTAAGGAGATTATGAGGAGAACGGGACTACGCTGCTTGCCAGTAGCTGTTGAAGAGAGAGTCGGCATGGCTGGCTTCAGGATGAGACTTCTGGGCTTCTTGACGAGGGTTGATGTAATCAAGGTGACCTCACTGACCTCTGACGCTAAGGTGAGGGACTTCATGCGTGAGCACCCGGTGCTCTTCGAGGACATGGATATCACCGAAGCTGTGCGGGTTTTAGAGGAGTTTAGCTTGAAGGCGGCGCCAGTGGTGAAGTCTGCGGAGGATGACACCTACACAGGAATTTTGTCGATCACTGACGTTCTCCGAGGATTGCTGGCAGCGGGATATCTGCCTAGAGCTAATACAGTCAGCGAAGTCTTGTCAAGGGAGTATCAGTGGTGCACTCCTGATGAGCGAATCAACAGGATATGGTCGAAGTTCATCAATGAAGAAGCGGAGGCATTCCTTGTCATGCGCGGAAAAAGACTCTGGGGCATCATAACACCCAAGGATCTCATAGACCAGAGAGCGTGGATGTTTCATAAGGAGTCAGAGCGTCACATCCACACCCCAGGTAAAGTGAAAAGCTTCATGACTAGAGGAGTGATAGTTGCTCCTCCGGATATGCCAATTAATAGGGTGGCTGAGTTTCTTGCAGAGCACGACTTCACGCTCTTGCCTGTCGTGGACGAAGAGGGCAAGATTCTAGGAGTGGTTAGGCAGGAGGACGTGCTCTACGCCTACTTGAAGGGCCGCAAGCCAGAGGCTGTTCCAGTGCCGGTGGTTAAGCCGCCCATACCCGTTGAAGTCGAGTATGTTTCCGCTGGAGACGCGCTACGCCAGGTGCTAGTGGAGCGGGAGAAGCCAGTTGAGGCGGTGCCTCCAGTAACGCTTCGAGACTGCCTAGTCCCATTCGCCTACACCGTTTCGGTGAAGGATTCGATAGCTCACGCCAAGAACGTGATGCTGCGGCATAAGGTCAACCATCTGCTTGTGGTAGACGAGGAGGGCAACATGGTTGGAGTAGTGTCTAAGCGGAGCATTTTGAGGGCCGTCGGCAAGAGAGGGCCCATCTGGAGGAGAAAAGCCGCTGATCCCCTCTTCATAGAGTACGTGACAACACCGCCGCCACCAGTGCTCAGCCCCGAAGCCACAGTTGAGGAGGCGGCAGCCACCATGGTGTACCACGACATGGATGTAGTGCTGGTCAAGGAGGATGGCAAGCTCTTAGGAATTGTGACCAAGGACGAGCTAGCCAAAGTGTTCGCTGAGAAATATGCTGGGAGAGCCCTCGTGGAGAACCTCATGCATCCTAGGAGGAGAGGCATAGTGCACCCGCACAGCAGCTTCGCGCATGTGGTGCGGCTGATGGAGAACTACTACCTCGATGCAGTGGTAGTGGCAGAGGGCGACAAGCCGCTGGGCTTAATAACGGAGAGCAAAATGGTCTTCGTCCCCGTCGAAGATAGGTTCGGAGGCTTCAGGAAAAGAAGGCTAGTGTGGGTGCGCAAGCTCGAGTATGGCGGCAGGAAGATGGGGAGGTACGTGAAGATCACGCCGCTGGTAGCGGAGGACTTCATGATGCCAGCTCCACCAGCCGTCAACTCAAAGATGGACGCAGCTGAAGCAGTGAAGTTGATGCTCAGCCATGACGTCGACGGGCTCCCAGTGGTTGACAATGGACGGCTGATAGGCGTCTTCACCAAGTCAGATGTGGTGCGGGAGCTTGCTAGAGGAGCCGAGGTACCAGTTGAAGAGAGGATGGAGAGAGCTGTGAGGAGGGCTAGTAAAAAGAGCTAGGCTCCAAACTTCTTCATTTTTCCAGCATAGTTTAGGAGTATTGGGAGAAGATCTAAGCCTCGTACTTGTCCGAGGCCGCCCTTCATAGCTGCTCTTTCGCAGAACTCATCGACTTCATCTGGAATGATCCCTGGCCCGTGGATTAGTAGAGGAACAAGGTCTCCCGTGTGATCTCCTACGCGTAATGGGGTTGCGTGGTCTCCAGTTATGGCAAGGTATAGTTTTGCGTCGATTTTATCCAGCATCTTGGAGACCATACGGTCGGCTCTCTCGATGATTTTGATCTTGCCCTCAAGGTCGCCGTCATGGCTAGCCTCGTCTGGTCCTTTGATGTGGATGAGAACTAGATCGTAAGTTTTCAGAAGCTCGACAGCGGCTGCACCTTTGTTTTCTATCTTTGAGTATATGCTTCCATCTGCTCCCGGAACTTCAACTGTGGTCATTCCAGCTATCTTGCATACCCCTCTAACTAAAGCCACAGCTGCGATAGCTGCCGATTTCACGCTGAAGCGCTGCTCTATTGAAGGAATGGTCATCGCGATGGATGGTCCTCTGAGAAGCACGATGTTGGCCGGCGGCTTGCCCTCCTTGGCTCTTTGGATGTTTACGGGATGAGAGGAGAGGATCTCATGGCTGCGCTTCATGAATTCGTTTACTATCTGTGCGGTTCGCTGAGCTTGTGGGGAGTCCTCTAGAGGCTGACATTCTAAGATCTTTGCTCCAACCTTATGGGGATCTGTGTCGCTTACCCTATGTGAAAGACTAGGTCCGCGGAAGACTACGGCTACTCTATGCTCTGTAGCCTCCTTCACGATGACTTCTACATCGGGAGCTGTCTCCAGCTTTATGCTGGACAGAGCGGCAGCGAGTTCATGGGTTCCCTCGGTGATGCGACCTGCCCGCCTATCGAGAACTGTTAGATTCTCGTCTACAGTGGCTAGGTTGCCTCGAAAAGCCACGTCTCCCGGCTTGAGCTCGATGCCTACTCCAGCCGCTTCGAAGACCCCTCTACCAGTGTAGACTTTAATGGGATCATAGCCGAGTATGGCCAGATGTCCAGTATCGCTTCCCGGCGGAATTCCAGGGGCGATCGCATAGAAGATTCCGTTGATCCCTTCCTTTGCCAGCTCATCGAAGGTCGGGGTGTCAGCAGCTTCAAGAGGAGTTTTGCCGTTAAGTTCTGGAAGCGCTCTATCAGCTACTCCGTCTAAGATGATGAGCAGTACCTTGGCCAAGGGCTATCCCCTACCAACCTTTAAAGCTCTTTTGAGGTAGAGGTGGTTTATAGCTTCTATGATGGCTGAAACAGATGCCATCACTATGTCTCCGCTGACCGCCACTCCTTTTGCTACATTGCCCTTAGGATCTTCGACGACCACTTCAACCGAGGCGAGAGCATTGGTGCCCCCGGAGATTGCTTCAAGCTTGTAATTCATGAGGGCAAGCTCCTCTCCAAGAGCTCTCTGTATGGCATTGGAGGCGGCGTCCACGGGCCCTACGCCCATGCCAGCAGCAATCTTTCTCTCTTCACCGACCTCCAGCTGAACTGAGGCGGTGGGAGTAATCTTGTTCCCTGTAACCACCACTATTTCGCTCAAGTTTACTGCTCGCTTCTCCTTTGAAAGCATGCCTAAAACTTCTTGAGCTATGGCAATTACATCATCCTCAGTGATCTTCTTCTTTTTGGCGCTCAGCTCCTTCACCCGATCAACAATAGTCTGCAGTTGCTGCTCATTCACCTTGAACAGAGCTCGAATGAAGTTGCTCACTGCATGCTTGCCAGTATGTTTGCCCATTACTATTCTCCTCCTCTGTCCCACTAGCTCTGGTGAGAGAGGCTCATAGCAAGCGGCCCTCTCAAGGACACCGTGCACGTGGATCCCAGCTTCATGGGCAAAGGCGTTGTCGCCTACGACGGGGTAGTTGGGAGGCATCTTTATCATGCTGAATCTCTCAACAAGGCGGGAGGTCTCAGTCAGCAGCTCTAACCTCACACCAGTTTTGACCTTGTATAGCGCTTCGAGGGTGGTGATTACCTGCTCTAGGCTTGCGTTGCCAGCTCTCTCGCCGAGGCCATTAACAGTCACATGGACTTGGCTTGCCCCAGCCTTCACTCCAGCCAGTGTATTGGCTGTGGCTAATCCCATGTCATTGTGGCAGTGAACGGAGATTGGGATACTAACGTGCTCACGCAGCCTAGAGATCAGGTACTCCATTGCTGTGGGTTCGATGCAGCCCACTGTATCTGGCACATTTATCACATCGGCACCAGCACTCTCAACGGCTGTGTAGAATTTCACTAGCCTCTCAAGGGGAGTACGAGTGGCGTCTTCACAGGAAAATTCGCATTCAACACCGTGGCATTTCACATATTCCACATGCTCAACAGCTCTCTGAAGAGCTTTCTCCTCGCTCATCTTGAGCTTCCACTTGAGGTGTATGTCGGAGGTGCCTATGAAGATGTGAACTCTATCCACATCACACTTTAAACAAACGTCAATATCGACTTTAACGCACCTTGCTAATCCGCAGATCTTTGCATCCAGCCGCTCAGCTGCAATTTTAGCCACGGCTTCGGCTTCCTCTTCAGAGTTTACAGGGAAACCAGCTTCGATAACATCGACGCCCAGCTTGTCCAGCTGTCTAGCTATAGCCAATTTCTCTTCTAAGGTGTAGCAGACGCCAGGCATTTGCTCTCCATCACGGAGGGTGGTGTCGAAGACATAGACTCTTTCAGGAAACTGAAAGCGGTCTCTCACGTGGTCTATGAAGTTGCTTACGAATACCCCGGTTTCCTCGCTCAATACGCCATCCCCCAATAATTTAGGGGTGGAGACGTGAAGGCTTCAACGGCATCGGAATATATACACGTTGCGTATTGCGAATATAGTGGAATTCACTTGTTGATGCACATTGCTTAAAGATTCCTTAACCGCAAAGAGCTGGTGCTGTGAGCACAATATTAGGGAGTTTAGGGGATAGATGTGCTTCAGAGGAGAGGTTCTATGGAAGTTTCCACTACCGAGCTAGCAAAGCTTTGCGAAAAGTTGGCGGAGAAGGTGCTGGAGGTAGAGGTGGAGGATAAGAAAGTTGTTGCCATGCCAGACTTCTACGTTGACCACTTCATCCAGATTCCAATGTCCTTTGAGGAATTTGCTAGGAGAGTGAAGCAAGTTTACCAGCAAAGGGGAGGGAATGTGGCGCCCACAAGGCATTATTTGCTGAGAGGAGGCAATGCAGCGAACACTGTCGCGGCGCTGGCTAAGCTTGGTGTTGGAGCGTATTTGATAGCTGAAACTGATGAGCTAGGGTTTGAGCTTGCCGAGAAGCTTCTTGAGGAGGCAGGGGTTCACCTAGAGCACGTGAAGGTTGGTGTGAAGGGAAGCTATACGGCAGCCCTCGAACTTGAAGCTGAAGAGGGGAGAATGGTCAATGTGATGATAAGCGATCCAGGCCCTGTAGCGGAGTTCGACTTCGGCAAGCTCAGCATAGAGGATGTAAAGCTCATAGAGGAGGCGGACCTTGTATGCGTTTTCAACTGGGCTCAAAATAGGAAGGGAACGGAGCTGGCTGAGGAGGTCTTCAAGCTGGCTAAGAGATCAAAGGGGAAGACCTACTTTGATCCTGGAGATCCGAGCTTAAAGCCTAGTGAGGTAAAGAAGGCGCAGGAGGCGCTTTTAACTTCTGGGCTGTTGGACTTCTTGAGCTTAAATGAAAATGAAGTTAGATGGTTTGAGGAGCGAGGGGAGCAACTTGTTGAGAAGGTAAGGCTGCTGAGTGAAAATGCACTCTGCGAGGTAGACTTGCATACAGCGCACCATGTATATGTTGGGCGTAGTGGAGCTGTTGCAGAAGTGCCCACCTTTAGAGTCGAGCAGAGAAGAAGCACGGGAGCTGGTGATTCATGGAATGCGGGGAACATCTTCGGCATTCTTGCCGGGTTTGGTTTTGTAGAGAGAATGGTCATCGCAAACGCCGTGGCTGCCTACTATATTTCCCATGAAAAAGGAGAGCATCCAACCAGACGGGACTTAGCTAGGTTTCTTGAAGAAAGGGCAGAAGAGCTAACTGGAGGATAGCGCTTGCATACCTTTCTTGATCAACGCTACGCCGCAGTCTAAAATTTGCTTTAGAAGCTCTTGAGAGGAGGATTCAGCATAAACCCTTATGACTGGCTCTGTACCGGAGGGGCGTAGAAGCAGCCAGCTCCTTTTGGGTAATATGAACTTTATGCCATCTAGCGTCGAGGTGGAGATCACCTTCAATCCACAAAGCTCTGGTGGAGGATGCTCTACGATTTCGCCCACAAGCTGCTTAGCATTGAAGCCCCCACAGGGGACATCTACTCTACCACTATAATAGAAGCCGTACTTTGCTTCCAGCTCACTTCTCAAAGTCTCCAAGGATTTACCTGAGGAGACCACTAGTTCAGCAATTACCGCTGCGGAGAGCAAACCATCTTTCTCTGAGATGTGTTCTCTAAAGCCGAAGCCTCCGCTCTCCTCTCCGCCCATAACGGCTTTCCCCTCTCTCAACACTTTGCCGACGTACTTGAAGCCTACTGGCACCTCTATGGAGGAGAAGCCGTATTCCTCGGCTACAACGTCAACCATATGAGTAGTGGCAACTGTTCTAACGACATCGCCCCTCATGCCCTTAAACTCCAGTAGATGGCTGTAGATAACGGGAAACAGCGCATTGGCTGAGAAGAAGCCCTTAGGTGTGCAAACGCCTATCCGATCTCCATCTCCATCAGTTGCAAGTCCCAGAGAAGCCCCCGTAGAAATCACTTTCTGCTGAAGCTCTGTGAGCACTTTAGGTGTTGGATCGGGAAGTATGCCGTGGAATTCCGGGTGTGGGGTATCGTGGAGCGCTATAACCTCGCATCCCAGCCTCGAGAAGATCTCCTTAAGATAGCCGTAAGTGGCTCCATAAAGAGCGTCTACAACAACTTTCAACCCTCTATTCCTGAAGAGATCTGCTTCGACAAAGTCGAGAACATGGTCTATGTAGCTGGGCATCGGATCGAAGAACTCTATGAGGCCCTCAGCTTCAGCTTTTTTGAAGGATATGCCTTCAGCTTTAACGCCTTCAGCTAGAAGGCGGTTGGCTCTGGACTCTATGTCGGAGGTGACGTCGGGTAGGGCAGGGCCAGCATAGTGTGGTATGAACTTGAAGCCGTTCCATTCGGGGGGATTGTGGGAAGCTGTGATCACCACTGCGCCGCCTAACTTGCGTCGCCACACTTGGTATGCAACAACCGGTGTAGGGGTTTCACGCGGAGGAAAGAGCACCCTTATACCTTCTCCAGCCAGCACTTCGGCGACTTTCTCCGCGAAGAACTTGGATTTTCTTCGGGTATCGTAGCCCACCAGAACTCCACGCTTAGCTAGCTTGCGGTCATGCAGATGATCTGCCACGGCCTTGGCTAGCATCATCACCTTATCGGCTGTGAAGTCTACGTCTATTTTAGCTCTCCATCCATCTGTTCCAAAGGTTATCAAGGGGGAGCACCCAGTAAAGGAATAGAGCTGAAATATTTTAATTGCTCTACCTTGAGAGCTATTGAAGACGCGGTGGCGGTGGCGATGAAGCTTAGAAAGCACTATTTCCTCGAGGAGTGGGTTGTTGTAGCTCCAGAGAGGAGACTTAGACCCCACCCCAAGGTAGGAGAAGAGGGTGCTGGAGGAAACGGCTGCTTCTTCTGCCCTGGTAACGAGGAAACCACTCCTCCTGCTACCTTGGTGTTGAAGGAAGTTGATGGCAAGATGGTGAAGCTTGCTGAAGAGGGAGACCACAGAGAGAAGAACTGGCTGATCCGCTGCTTCCCCAATAAGTATCCCATTCTTTCACCTAGGGAGGAAATGGATGTGCATGGAGAACAGCCTTTGTTGGAGAGAGGAGCAAAGGGCTTCCATGAGGTTATGGTAGTGACCCCGGATCATGAAGCGACACCCCTCACAATAAGTTTGGAGCAGTGGAAGCTCATTCTGGAGGCTTGCTTGGATAGGTGCAGGTGGTATGCTGAGCACGAATTTGTTAAACACATCTCAGTAATCGAGAACCGCGGGAGACTTGCTGGCGCGTCCATAGAGCATCCGCATCTTCAGCTCTTCGCGTTATCGATGGTGCCTCCAAGGATATTGAAAGAGCTGCCCGCCTTTAGGCAAGGATGCCCCCTCTGTGAGCTCCTACCCGTTGAAGAAGAGAGAAAGGAGAGAGTTGTATGCGCAACACATCACTTCTTGGCTATCTGCCCATGGGCTAGCAGATACCCCTACGAGGTCTGGATAATTCCCAGAAAACACTCTTCTGCCTTTATGGATCTGAGGAAGAAAGAAATTGAGGAGCTGGCTTACATGCTCAAGGCGGTGCTCTCGGCTCTTGAGCTAGCAGTTCCCGAGATCTCCTACAACTACTCGTATATCCTCGGCCCACTAGGGGATGAGAACTATCACTGGAAGGTTGAGATTTATCCTAGGCTTACAACCCCGGCTGGCTTTGAGTTTAGCACTGATATCATGGTGAACCCTATTCCGCCGGAGGAGGCGGCTTCAAAGTTGAGGAAGAAATTAGAGGAGTTAAAGGCTACTCAGCGCCTCTAACTATGTTGCGTAGCTTGGATACCCACTCCTTGAGCAGCTTATCCGCATAGCCCTCTTCTTGGCTCTCGGCGTAGACGTTGAAGACGGGCTCTATGGGACTGGGGAGTATGAGAACCCATCCTTTATCTTGGTAGATTTTAATGCCGTCAAGCAGTGTTACCTTCAGCTCTCTAACTTCCTCTATGAGGCTTCTAAAGACCTTGCCTCGGAGCTCCCATGGACATGATACAGAGCCCTTTACTGAGTAGAACTTGGGTAGCTTAGAGGCTAGATCTGATAGCCTATGCCCGGTGGAGGCAACGTACTCTGCCAGCTTGGCCACTGCGAAGATGCCGTCGGGGAATGGGTGGAAGGATGGGAAAATAAAGCCTCCGGCTTCAGTGCCGCCAAAGACGGCTTTCTCAGCTATGACCCCTTTGACAAGATCTCGAGGATCCATTTTCACTCTGACAACTTCTCCTCCGTTCTCCTCAACTATGGCTTCAATGATGTGGGAGGCGCTGATCGGAACTACTATTTTTCCTCTAGAGTTGACTTCTAGGGCTATTTGAGAGCATAGGGCTAGAGCTTGATCTCCGAAGAGTTGGTTGCCCCTATCGTCCACTATGTAAATTTTCTCTGCATCATTGCTGAAGAGGACTCCGAGGTCTGCATCAAGAGCTCTAACCATGTTTGAGAGGTTGGTGAGAGCTCGGCTTAAACTTCCCATGAAGGCTGTTGACGGCTCTTC